>CAYGBF010000311.1:0-27466 GCA_964348035.1 uncultured Eubacteriales bacterium
CGGAAAGTTAGCTGATTTCTACGACGAAGAGGTGGAAGCGTCGGTGGCGTCACTATTGTCAATTTTAGAACCAGTTCTTCTGATTTTGGTCGGAGGAATGGTCGGAGCTCTAGTCGTCTCGATGTATCTTCCGATATTTAGTTTGATGCAGCAATTCTAACATGAGTTGAGACGAGGAAGTTAGGATGGACACCCGCAGAAGACAAGTTTTTTGGTTCATCCTGCTGCGTCTCATCGTCGTCACGTCGCTCGTCACTTCGGCTGTTATCATCCAGTTTAGCACGGCGATTTTTCTTCCGCTGAATCCTTTTTATTATGTCATCATTGCCTTCTACCTGCTCACCCTCCTGTATTTCCTGTTTTACCTTTGGGGAAAAAACTACACCCTCCAAATTTATCTCCAGGTCATACTCGATCTCTACCTGATCACCGGCCTCGTCTACATATCGGGGGGACTCGAAGGATCCTTCTATTTCCTGTATATTTTCGAGATCATCGCTGCCAGCATCCTCCTCTCCCGGCGGGCAGCGTATATCATTACAGCGCTGGCGGCTATCTTTTTTGGGCTGCTCGTGGATGGAATGTATTTTGGTCTTGTTCCCTCCCTTTCCAGTACCCAATCCATGGACATGTCCCTGGGGCAAGTCCTCAACAACATCGCCATCGCCTGGGGCGTTTTTTTCCTGGTGGTCCTCCTGATGAACCACATCACAGAAAGCTTAAGAAAGACACGGGAAGAGCTGTTACAAGCTCAAAAAGAACTCGAAATGAGAAGCCGCCTGGCTATCGCCGGAGAAGTTGCCGCCCGAGTGGCCCATGAAATCCGGAATCCTTTGGCCGTTATATCTGGATCTGTTCAGGTTCTGAAGAAGGAGTTAGAGCTGAACCGCACTCAGAGGGATTTGATGGACATAACTGTCAAGGAATCAAAACGGGTGTCTCGATCCATAGAGCAGTTTTTAAGTTATTCGGCTGCGGACAGACCAGAGTACACAAGGATAGACCTCTCCGCACTCCTGGGTGAGACACTGAAGTTACTCGAGAGAAGCGGTGATCTGAACGGCACCCACCGCGTCACAGGAAACTTTGTAGGAAGGAAATGGCCCTACTACGGGAATGCCCATCACTTTAAACAGATTTTTTGGAACCTGGCCAAAAATTCACTCAAAGCCATGCCTGATGGAGGGACTTTAAGGGTCGATATTGACAACAGGAATAATGAGAAAATTGAAGTGAAGTTCACCGACACAGGAAAAGGCATGGCCGCCGAGGAAAAACAGAGGATTTTTGAACCCTTCTTCTCTGGGTTTAAGGATGGAGTGGGAATCGGTATGGCCGTCGTTAAGAGGATTATCGGCGATTACGACGGAGAAATCAAGCTGACTTCAGAGATCGATCAGGGCACAGAAGTGATGATCACCCTTCCCTGTAGAGATCCGAGGAAAAGAAAGAGTTTAGAAAGAGAGGACATCCGAGAACGATGGATAAACTGCTGATCATCGATGACGAACGAAGCATCCTCGAGCTCTTGAGCACGGTCTTCAAGAAGGACGGGTATGCGGTGAAGACCTGCCTCTCTGCTCCCAAAGCTCTGGAGCTTATCGACAATGAGAATTTCGACCTCGTCATCTCTGACATCAAGCTCCCCGAGATGAGTGGGATGGAAATTTTAAAAAAGGTCAAGGTAAAAAAACCAGAACTGCCGTTTGTCATGATCACGGCCTACGGATCGATCAAGCAGGCTGTGGAAGCGTTGAAAGTCGGAGCCCTGGATTATGTGCTCAAACCGTTCGATGTGGAGGAGCTGAAGATCGTCGTGACTCACGGCTTGGAGAAACGCAGGCTGAGACAGGAAAACATCCAACTCAAGAAGGAGCTTGAGGAAAAATACAAATTCGAGAATATGGTGGGCAAATGCCGGAGGATGAAGGAAATTTATAGCTTAATCGAGAAAATCGCCGGAACAGATTCGACAGTGCTCATCATGGGGGAGAGCGGGACAGGGAAAGAGATGGCCGCTCGGGCCATCCATTTTCTCAGCCATCGGAGGGACAGGCCGTTTGTTTCGATCAACTGCGGAGCCCTTCCAGAAAATCTTCTGGAAAGCGAACTCTTCGGACACAGCAAAGGCTCTTTCACAGGGGCCGTGGTCGATAAGAAGGGGATGTTCGAGGTCGCCCAAAAGGGAGCTCTTTTCTTGGATGAGGTCGGAGAAATGTCTCCCTGGACCCAGGTGAAGCTGTTGAGAACCCTTCAAGAAAAAAAGATCAGAAGAGTGGGCGGAACAGAAGAGATTGAGGTCGATGTGCGGATCATGGCGGCCACGAATCAAGATTTGAAGGTGATGACCGAGAAGGGAGACTTCCGGGAAGACCTGTATTATCGTTTGAATGTCATCTCCCTTGAAATGCCGCCCTTAAGGGAAAGAAGACCTGATCTTCCCCTCCTCATCACTCATTTTCTTGAAAAACACTGCCAGAAGATGGGCAGGAAGATGAAGAGAGTCGCGCCAGAGGCGATGAGTGTCTTCGAATCCTATCCCTGGCCGGGAAATGTTCGGGAACTTGAAAACATTATCGAAAGAATTGTCGCCATCGAGGAAAGAGAAACAATAACCGAAGAAAGCTTGCCGGCTGACCTTTTCCTGGCTCAAGATGTGCCGGAGAGCAAATACGTCCTCCAACCTGGATTCAGCCTGAATGATTACGTGGACAAAATCACATGCCACTTTCTCAAAGAAGCTCTGGCGGCTGCGGGTGGGAATCTCAAGGAAACTGCGAGTCTTTTGGGTCTGAATTACAGGTCGTTGCGCTATCTTATCGAGAAATACTCTTTGAAAGAAAAGCCTGGGACCGAAGAATTCTTTAGAAAAGGGACAAATAGTGTCAACAAAGTGTCAAAAAATGTTAACTAATCGTATGAAAAATGCGCTCCTAAAATATTAATTATAATGTTTTCAATAACTTATTGTTTTATCGGTCTGGCATAAAGCTTGCAAAATATTAAGGCGATGCGAATGATAACAGAAATCGCAAAAAAATTTTTAGGAGGTTTCAAATGTTAAAAAGGGCTAAGGGTTTCACACTGATTGAGTTGTTGATCGTTGTGGCTATCATCGGGATTCTTGCTGCACTCCTGATACCCAACGCGATCACAGCCATCCAGAAGTCCAAGCAGAAAGGGACCATGAAGGACATCGTGACCATTGCCACAGGTTGTGCAGATTACATCACGGACAACGGGACTTTTAACACGAGCAAGAATGGTGCACTCAGTGATGGTGATGCTTTCATTCAGGATCTGGCTCCGTTCTATGTCAAGATTATTCCTGTTAATGATCAATGGGGAAATCCATTCAACATTTACACGGGAACGAATGGAACAGCCAGAGGGATCGACCAGGATGACTTGGGAACGGATGATTTTGTCATCGACTCCTACGGACGTGACCAAACAGATGATACTTGGACCTATGATGAGACCACTCCGACAGCAGGTATGTACCTCATCAACTCCATGGATGACTTCAAGAACGATCTCGTCAACTGGTCTGGTTCCTGGGTAAGAGCGCCAAGAACCGCTGTGCAGTAAATACTTCCTCGTTACGCGTAGTCGGGTCCGCCTAAAACAGGCGGAGAAGAGGCGATGCGTCGAAAGACGCATCGCCTTTTTTTTTATGGTATAATCGGGAACACCCAAAATGCGAACAATCCTCCTTCTTCTGCTGTACGGAATATTAGCTGTCCTTCTCATTCCGGTCGTCCTTGTTTGCTATTTAGGAGGTTGGAGGAAGCCTATTGTCGGCATCGGAAAAATTTTTATTCCTGTAGGGAGGAGGATACTCGGACTCAAGCTCGAAGTCATAGGCGTCGAGAGAGTCGACAAGGAAGAAGCCTATATTTTTATGGGAAACCACCTGAGTTTACTGGATGGACCCCTGCTGTTCTGGC
Source organism: uncultured Eubacteriales bacterium (assembly GCA_964348035.1). Taxonomy (GTDB): domain Bacteria; phylum Acidobacteriota; class Aminicenantia; order Aminicenantales; family Aminicenantaceae; genus CAYFXE01. Next base: position 3,951 of record CAYGBF010000311.1, read on the forward strand.
TGATTCCCCAGTCGATCAGCGTCATCCTGAAAAAAGAGATCTTCAGGATACCCATCATCGGACAAGGCATGAAGGTGGCGGGGTTCATCCCTGTCGATCGGAGACGGATGAAGGGTGGGAAGAAGAGCATCGAAGAGGCGGTCCGACAGGTAAAAGAAAAAGGCTTGTCTTTCCTGATTTTTCCGGAGGGAACGAGGAGCCGCGATGGAAGATTGCAGTCCTTCAAGCGGGGAGGGTTCTTCCTGGCCTTGGACAGTCAAGCTTCGATAGTTCCTATCTCTATCCAGGGAACTTACGAGCTCATGCCTCGAAAGAGTTTTTTTGCCAAAAAGGGAAAGATAAAGGTCCGCTTCCATGCTCCTCAGCCGGTCGGAGATTATGACCTTAAAACGATGCCCCGGCTGATCGAGGTCGTGAGGAATACCATAAAATCGGGATTGGAAGAATAAGAATTTTTTTTGGAAAATGACAGCTCACTTTAATACTCTGCGATACAATACGATGTGATAGGAGGAGACATGGGGTTTGAGGATAGAGCCAGGGAATTGGAAAAAGTCACACAGGAATTCTTTCTCGAGAAAAGCGCTCTTTTCGAAGAAATCATCGAAGTCATGGTGGAATGTCTGCGGAGCGGGCAGAAGATTCTTGTCTTCGGCAACGGAGGCAGCGCGGCCCAGGCCCAACATTTTGCCAGTGAGCTGGTGAATAAATTTTTAAAGCAGCGGCCGGCTCTACCCGCACTCTCTCTGACCACCGACACCTCGGCCCTGACCTCGATCGCCAATGATGGTTCGTTCGACCAAGTCTTCAGCCGACAGATACAGGCGCTGGGCGAGAAAGGAGACGTGGCTTTGGGGCTTTCGACAAGCGGAAACTCCCCGAACGTGATCGAAGCTTTTAAAGATGCCAAGCAGAAGGAGATCGTGACCGTGGCCCTTACGGGCGAAGGAGGGGGACGGATGTCTTCCCTACCTGATTTTCTTTTGGAGGTCCCCTCTACAAGTACGCCGCGCATCCAGGAAGTTCATCTTCTACTGCTGCATCTGTTGGCGGAAGAGATAGAGATAAGGTTGGATTAAGGGAGCCTACTTCGATCGGCCGAAACCGCTCCGGCGAGGCCGTGATTTAGATTCCCAGTAATAGAAAGGCTTTTCTTCCTCTGCAGGACTTTCCGGTACCGTGATTTTCTTCTTCCCTGTGCCTTTGTCGATACCGAAGGAGCGCTCGGCCGCAAACAGGATTTCTTCTCGAAGGCCCTCGTTGGCCACTGCTTCGGTGAATCGGCGTCTTCCCTCGACCAAATCATGGATGTAATCCTGAATCTGTTCTTCAGAATAGAATTTACGGATGTCGTATTCCTCGAGACCCTTCCCCTCACAGGCCTTGATCTCCTTGGTGCCCAGAATCCCCTTCTCGTAGTGATTGGTTCCGCGGAGGTCACCTCGCTGGATTTGAGCCATGAGGTTGATCGGAACCCGGCTCACCTTGCGGATCATTCTTTTTTTCGGTTTTCCGTTTTCTTGGTATTCTTCGATGATTTCTCCGAGTCCGCCGGTGTTGTACTGAATAAATTTCAGCTTTTCTGGGTGATTGCTGGCCAGGGTCATGATGATTTCGTAGAAACGGTTGGCTTTTTGAGCTCTAGAGCCGACGATGAACGGGTCTGTGCCGACGATCCGCACCGACTCGCCGGCCTTGAGTGGCTGGCTGGCAAAGCTGTGGGTGCTTTCTCCCCAGAGGTAGGCCAGGACAGCCTGCTCTGGTGTCAGCTCTTGGGCAAAAGTCATGATGGTATTCCGGCGGGTGATAAAGGCAAATATCACTCCGTCCAGCTCCTCCAGGGAGGGAAGGTTTATGGATTTCGAGGAGATGCCTACCATTCGCCCCTTGATCTTGACTTTGAGCTTGTCCCGACGGATGATGGCCCTACCGTTGGCTGTTAGACTCTCGTCCAGGAAATCAACCTCGCCGTTAGATTTGATCATCACGTTCTCCATCAAGGCCGATTTGTCGATCAGAGCGTTGTACATGGCTTCTTGGTATTCCTTCTCGACATCGGTCTTGACGAAGAAATTATCCTCTGAACCCAGGGCCGAACCGTCTTTTCGCAAGAAGACGATGTCGTCTTGAGTGACTTCGGTCTTTTCTCCTTTCTCGTGGGAGAGGCCGAGCTGGTGGCAGGACCAAGTCGACTTTCCTGTGGCCGTCAGTCCAAAAAGGAACACACCGTAGGTTTTGAGCTTGTTTTCGGTGTCGCGGATCGTGACCAGCTTGGTCCCGGCGTGAAGTCCGAGCATGCCTAGGTTATCCGCGGTCCACATGGCCTGACGGAGGAATCCCTTTTTGTCTTCTCCCATATAGTCTGTTCCCAGAGCGATGTTGATGTTGTCTTCAGGGATAACCAGGACCTGCTGCCTCAGGAGATGCTCTTCGGGGATATGGACCATGAAGAACTCGGGGCCGGGCCGCTTTTTGGGTTTAAACATCGTCGAGCTCCACATGTAGCCCAATCGGTAATTGATCAAATCGGCCTCGGATACGATGAGGTTGCAGTAGGGATTGTAGGTGTCGTTTTCTCCCATCCGGCGTCGGATGCGGTAGAAGGGGAGGGTGCGCAACAGGTGGAGAACCTTATCCAGCTCTTCGGGGGACTTTTCGATTAGAGTCTCTTGTTCTGCTGAAGGATTGGGGAGGCGGACAGCTTCACTTCCCAGACAGACTGTTTTGGGGGCGATGCGGCTCGAGATCGCCGAGCGCCAGCCGTAGGAGCCGAACTTGGTCTGAGTCCCCGTGGCCTTGGCGCGAGGTTCGAGCCACTTGCGGTCGACAGTCTTTATGTTCGGGCCTTTGATGACCCGGAAGAATTCTTCGACGAACCTTTTGTAAGAGGCTTGATCGTAGATGCTCATTGTTTCCTGTTCATTGTTTTCGGTAACCTCAGGACGTTTCTTGGGGTTCCGCCTCTCTTGAGAGGATTTTCTTCAAGTCCTCAGCCGAAGCCACGCCGCTGTTGAACAAGATACAGGTCGTGCTTTCCAAAAGTTTCCGGAAGAAATTTTTCTGAAGGTCTAAGCGGGGGGCGTCTGTCACCAGAAGATGCGGGTTGAAGAAAGGTTCTCTCTTGGAGGCTGTCAGACTTCTTGCGGCACCCAGGCTTTCACCAGATTCGAGGATACGGAGGGCATCCTCGGGAGCCATCTCCACCATCGGCGGGGAAACGTTATCATAGCGGAGGATGAACACCCAGCGAAGAGTTGACCGCTTGATGTGCTTGGCGGGGCCGTCGATCCAGTAGGGATCGAGAAGGACTCGCGCTTCCTTGGAGGCCGTGTAGCAGTAAGGCGATCCCCGATCCAGGCGGCAGTCGTCGAGACGCTGGCATTCCTCGTTCTGACAGTCCTCTTTGCGGGTGATGACATTTTCGCACTTACTGTTGTCGAAAAGCGGAGCTAAATCAGAATAGGGCTCGACGGTGTTAGCGGGCAGATAAAGTTTCCTCTCGACAGAGTCAGCCAAGGCCTGTCCGCCTGAAAACCGGACGAAGATGTAATCGTTGGAAAGAAGCTTGATTTTTTGATCTTGGAGCAATGAAAAGAAGAGCTCTGTTTTATTGGTGCCCTTGGGGCCGATGAGAACGAGTCCCTGTCCGTTGAGGTCGGCTGACATACCACGGACAGAATGGACGTTAAACAGACGTTCGGAGACATCGGTGACGAGGCCGAGGGCCAGACTGCGAAGAGGATTGTAATTGTCGCTGTTGACCAAAACACCCGTATTCGTCTCCGAATTATAGAAAGAGCGAGGTTCCCGTCCCGGGATGCCATCCACGGCGTAGATGATTCCATGAGGCTCCAGCTCCGCCTCCAGCTGGGCAGGATACCAGTTTTCGATCCAGAAATCGTTTAGATGGGAGACGTTTGTCCGCAGCTGGACTATAACACCGTTGATATTGGCGTTCCACTCGAAGTAATTTTCGTGGCTGAGAAGGCTTTCCATCTCACCCACGAGGGCATCTCTCATCTGGACAGAGATCGAGGAATCCACGGGAACGGATTTTCTCTGCCGGGTGATGGTGTTGTTGAGGGCCACGTGCTTCACTTTTTTGGCCGTCTTGAGCTTCGAAAGGGCCTCGATAATCCGGTCCATCCCCTTTTCCAAGTTCTCCATGGACGTGGCGTAGGAAAGGCGGATATAGTTATCCGTGCCGAACGCATCGCCGGGAATGATAGCCACTTTCGCTTCCTTGATCAGGAAGTAGGCCAGACCGTAGGAGTTTCGGATAAGAACATTGTTGAATTCTTTCTTGTAGGTGGAGGAAAAGTTCGGAAAGAGGTAGAAAGCCCCCTGAGGCTTGAAACACGAGATGTCGGGAATGCTCTGAAGCCTCATCAGGACATAGTTTCTCCGCCTTTGGAACTCTGATCTCATCTTGGAGACTTCGTGCTGAGGTCCTTTAAAGGCCTCGACGCTGGCCTTTTGAGAGATGGAGCAGGGATTAGAGGTGCTGTGACTCTGGATTTTGTTCATCCCGTTGATGACGTCTGCCGGGCCGGCCGTAAACCCGATGCGCCAGCCTGTCATGGAGTATGATTTGGAGACGCCGTTGACGATGATGGTTTTCTTCTTTATCTCCTCCCCGAGGGAGGCAAAACTCGTGAACCGGAAATCCTCGTAGACGAGGTGGGAGTAGATTTCATCGGCGATAACATAAATATCCTCATCCATGATGACATCAGCTAAGGCCTCCAGTTGGTGTCTGGCATAGGCCGCTCCTGTGGGATTGGAGGGGTTGTTCAAGATCAGGGCCTTCGTGGCCGGCGAGATGGCGGCTCGGAGTTGATCTGGAGTCATCAGGAAACCCTTTTCCTCTTCGGTGGGGATGATGACGGCTTTTCCGTCGGCCAGAGAGACAGCATGGGGATAAGACACCCAATAAGGGGCAGGAATGATGACCTCTTCGCCGTCGTTAACCAAAGCCTGGATGAGGTGATAAAGAGAGCTTTTAGCCCCGGAGGAGACGATGATTTCATCCTTGGTGTAGGCTAATCCGTAGTCCTCTTTCAGCCTGTTCGCAATTGCCTCGATCAGGTCCGGGATGCCTTGGTTCTGGGTGTATTTGGTGAAATCCTGGTCGATGGCCTGCTTCCCGGCCTCCTTTATGTTATCTGGAGTCGGGAAATCCGGCTCGCCAGCGCTGAGGTCGACGATATCGATTCCCTCCGCTTTCATGGCCAGGGCCTTTGCCTTGACCTTGAGGGTTAAAGACTCACCGATTTGATTCGCTTTTTCTGATACCATGGCGGACCCGCTTTGCTTATTCCTCTTCCTTCTCCTCGGGAGTCAGCTTTTCTTTGAGATACTTCTTAAGATCCACTCCGGTCAATGATTTGACCACGTCTGGCATCTGGGCCAGGACTTCGGCCACCTGGGCGGTAATTTTAGCGCTGCCCGTTCCCTTCTCTCCTCCGACGAGGACAATCTTGTCCACCTTGGAGAGAGGCTCTGAAACAGCCTTGGCCAAATCAGGGAGGATTTCGAGGTAGTTCTCGAGGATGGCCGCCTGATTGTACCGATCCCATGCCTGAGCTTTCTTCAGCATAGCCTCTGCCTCGGCCAATCCCTTTTGTTTGATCTTCTCTGCTTCGGCAACCCCCTCCAGCTTCATAGCCTGGGCTTTCCCCTTAGCTTCGGCATGGAGGCGGAATTCCTCGGCTTCGGCTTCGGCTTTTATCTGCTGTTTGCGGGCGTCGGCAGGCTTGATCACATTGGCATCCAGCTCCTTTTCTTTCCGAGCGATTTCCAGTTCTTCGGTCTTTATGGCTTCTTCTGTCTCGATCTGTTTAACCTTGGCTTCCTCTTTCTTGATCTCTTGATTCAGCCGGAAGCGTTCGAGCTCGTAAGCAAAATCCGCTTTCGCCTTTTTCTGGTTAACCGCCACCTGGGATTCGGCTTTTTTAGCTTCGTTTTCCCACTCAGATTTGGCGATCAGAGCTTCGGCGGCCAGGCGGGCGATCTCGCCTTCCTTCCGGGCTTCTGAGGCTTTGATCGTGGCTTCTTTTTCTGTTTCGGCCTCAGCGATGGCGGCATCCCTCTTGGCTGCAGAGATTTGTGGTTTGCTAAGAGAATCGAGGTAGCCTTGGGTATCGCTTATGTCCTTGAGGGCAAATGAAATCATGGACAGGCCCATCTGGGAAAAATCGGTTTGAGTGACCTCGGTCACTCTGGCCGAAAACTCGTGTCTACCCCTGAATATTTCCTCGACGGTCATCGTTCCCATGACCTCCCTCATTTTTCCTTCGAGGATGGTCGTCGAGACCTCCCGAATGCCTTCCTTCCCTAAGCCCAGGAACTGCTCTGCTGCCAGTCGGATCGTATGATCATTAGAGTCTATCCGGACCTGGGCCGTCGCCTCAGCCAAAATCGGAACGCCGCCGTGGGTGAGAACCTCGGGTGTCTTAATCCCTAGAGTAATAACCTCCATGGGCAGGATATCGACCGTTTCCAGGAAAGGAATGACGAATGTTCCCCCTCCGACACGGTAGCGGTAGCCGATTTTTCTTTTGGTCCCGTCGGGCTCGACCACACTTCTTTTCCTTCCGCCGGATATGATCAGGACCTCATTCGGGCCGACCTTCCGGTATTGTTTGGCGATTGTCAGCACGATTAAAGCGAGTATGACAACTATGATGCCGATAAGTATGAGTTGAGAAACGATTGTCATCATAACCTCCTTAGAGCCTGTCCTCGAGAGGGGGCTCAAATGGGTGCTTCCTATTATAAGTATTTGCCTCCCATTTTCAAAGGGAAATTTCGGATCAGACCTTCATAACGCTCATGCTTTTTTAACGTTTTCGTTTTCTTTATTAGGAAGGACGTAGATCGGTGAGAATATATTCCACTGAATGAGGAAAGTTATGAAGGTCTGATGTTTTATTTAAAAAATTTAAACCGGAGGATATGGAAGATGGCGGCGAGTCCATCCTTCCAGCCGATCTTTTTTCCTTCGCTGTAATCTCTCCCTGAATACGAGATCGGAACCTCGTAGATCCGGCATTTCAGTTTGGCGATCTTGATGGTCATTTCCGGTTCGATCCCGAAGCGCTCGGATTTAAGGGTGAGGCGGTCGATGACCTCCTTGCGGAAGACTTTGTAGCAGGTTTCCATGTCTGTCAGGTTCAGGTTGGCGATCATGTTGCAGAAGGTCGTCAGGAATTTATTCCCGACGTAATGCCAGAAGAAGAGTACCCGGTGGGGGCCGCCCAGAAAACGCGACCCGTAGACGACATCGGCCCGGCCGTCGAGGATGGGTTCGAGAAGCTTTGGGTATTCTCTAGGATCGTACTCCAAATCTGCGTCCTGGATGAGGACGATATCCCCGGAGGCTTGGGCGAAGCCAGTCTGGAGGGCCGCTCCTTTTCCCCGGTTTTTTTCGTGTGAATGGATTTTGACGTTCGGGAAATCGAAGGTTTGCAACACCTCCCGGGTTCCATCCTTGGAGCCGTCATCGACGATGATGATCTCCTTCTCCAGCCCGACCTCGACGTCCTGGACGCGGTCAAGGATGTTCTGGATGGTGTTTTTCTCGTTGAAGACGGGAATGATGATCGATAGAGTCATGCTCTAAGAGCCTTTTTCAGTCCCAGCTTTTCTTCGAAGTAGTCGATGGTTCTTTTCAGACCCTCTTCCAGTTCTGTCTTCGGCTGCCAGCCCAGTTTTTCCTGGGCCAGGGTGATATTCGGGCAGCGCCGTTCCGGATCGTCCGAGGGTAACGGCTTGTGGACGATTTTTGACGGACTCTTAGTGAGCTTGATGATTTTTTCGGCCAGTTCAAGGATCGTGAATTCGGCCGGATTACCAAGGTTGACAGGACCGATAAAATCTTCGGCAGCCATCGCCTTCTCGAGGCCTTCGATCAAATCTGTGACGTAACAGAAGGAGCGAGTCTGGCGGCCGTCTCCGTAGATCGTCAGGGGTTCTTGGCGCAGAGCTTGGACGATGAAGTTGCTGATGACCCGGCCGTCATCCACGGCCATCCGGGGCCCGTAGGTGTTGAAGATGCGGACGATCCGGATGTCCACCTTGTTCTGGCGGTAGTAGTCCATCATCAGGGTTTCGGCCACCCGTTTTCCCTCATCATAACAGCTGCGGACACCGATGGGATTGACATTTCCCCAGTAATCCTCTGTTTGAGGATGGATTTGAGCATCCCCGTAGACCTCTGAAGAGGAGGCGAGCAGGATGCGGGCCTTGATCCTCTTGGCCAACCCGAGCATGTTGATGGTGCCCATCACGTTGGTCTTGACCGTTTTTATGGCGTTGTACTGGTAATGGATGGGTGAGGCCGGACAGGCCAGGTGGTAGATTTCATCCACTTCGACGAACAAAGGATGGATGATATCATGTCGGTTCAACTCGAAGAAAGGGTGGGGGAATAGATGCTGGATGTTCTCCTTGCTCCCGGAAAAGAAATTATCGACGCAGATGACATCGGCTCTGCTCTGGATGAGGTCATCGCAGAGATGACTTCCCAAAAAGCCGGCACCGCCAGTGATCAGAACACGGTTCATTTTTTTTCTCCGTAGGCCATGAAGAGAAGGCTTTTTTTCTTGAGCACTTCTTTCTGGTGCTGGATGATTTCTTTTATTCCCTTATTGGCCAGCTTCAGAAGAGAATCCAACTGCTTCCTGGTGAACGGGTTCTTCTCTGCTGTCGCCTGGATCTCTATGATCTGACCGGTGTCGGTTTCGACCACGTTCATGTCGATATCCGCGTTCGAATCCTCCTGGTAGTCGAGGTCGAGAAGCATCTTACCCTCGACAAGACCGACGCTGACAGCACTCACCAAATGCTTGAGGGGCATTTCTTCGATCGTCCCCTCCTCCATCATTTTTTTAAGCGCCAGGGCAAGGGCCACACAGCCGGCTGTGATCGAGGCCACCCTCGTTCCACCATCTGCTTGGAGGACATCACAGTCCAGGATGATTGTTCTTTCTCCGAGAACGCGGAGTTCTGTGACGGCACGGAGCGAACGGCCGATGAGACGCTGGATTTCTTGGGAACGGCCTGAAAGCCGTCCCGATAGTCTTTCCCGTATGGTTCTTTTTTCGGTCGAGCGGGGCAGCATCGAATATTCGGCGGTTATCCAGCCGCTGCCGGTGTTTTTCAAAAAGGCGGGGATTTTCTCCTCGATGGTGGCCGCCGCGATAACCTTGGTCTTGCCGATTTCGATGTAAGCAGAACCATCGGCAAAATCTAGGTGATCGGGCTTGATTTTGATCGGCCTGAGCGCGTCAAAGTCCCTATCTTTATCTCTCATCTATTCTCCGGGGCTTGAGCCCTTCCTTCCGGTTCGGTCGTTTCTCCTTCTGGTCTTGATTTCCACCTTTTGTGGAACCAAAACCAGTAAACTGGGTTTTTCCGGATTTGATGTTCTATAATCTTAGTGCATAATTGGGTGATTTTCAACAGGTCTTCGTCCTTATTGCCTTGGAGATGAATGTCAAGAGGTTTGAGTATCTTGACCTGATATCTTTGGGAGCCGATCGGGTAACAGAAGACGGGGATGAGAGGAGAGTGAGTCCGCAGGTAAAAGGCAGCGAGGCTGGGAGTTGTGGAGGCTTTTTTCCCGAAGAAATCGACGAAGATTCCCTGGCTGCGGAGGACATTCAAGTCGATAAGGATGGCCACCATCTCATTCTGCCGGAGAGCGTGCAGGATCGGTTTGGTTGCCCGGAATTTGGAGATGACCGAAGCTCCCAACCTTGCCCTGAGTTTGAGAAGCTCTTTCTCCAGTCGGTCATTATCCAAGGGGCGGGCGATAACGTTCAGTTTGCCCATCCGGGAGAGAACATGAGTCGCGACTTCCCAGTTCCCGTAATGCCCTGAGAAGAGAAGGGCTCCCTTCCCTTCCAGCAGTGCCTGTCGGAGGTGTTCTTCTCCCTCGATGACGAACAGGCGATTCCGCTTCTCTTCGTCATACCGGGCCATTTTCATGATATCAAGGATGAACTCGCCAAAGTGTCGGAAAGAGAGACGGGATATTTTCCTGAGGGTCTTTGGCGGGAGTTCCTCACCGAAAGCTGTTTTCAGGTTTGCTAAGGTTATCCGGCGGTGTTTTCTGTCCAGAAGGAAGATGACAGTACCCAACAGACGGCCCAGCCTGAGGCACCAGGATCTGGGTAACAAGAAAACGAAGAATCGGAGTTTCCAGAACGTAAAAAACCCTATCCAGTCTCCAATGTGTCTCATTTCCGTTGTTTGTCCTGAAGAGCAGAGAGAACCGACGCGAAAAAGTCTGCCTCGATGTCCAGCCCAATTTTTAAGTAATAGGGAGTAACGTTGTACCAATCGAAAGCGTTGGGCAGTTTGACGGCATCCTTTTCGGTCGTGATCACGGTTGTTATCCCAGATGTTTCGCAGGCCTTGACGATTCTCTCGATCGATGAAGGAGGATAGACATGATGATCCGGAAAGGTCAGGAAAGAGAGGGGAGAGATGCCTTCTTTTCCGAGGAGGAGAGCAAATCTTTCTGGCCGGGCAATCCCGCAGAAGGCCACCGCATTTGTTCCCTTCAGGGTGTTTTTTTCGACCGGCTCTCCTGTCTTTAAACTGAAGAATCCCTGACTGGTCACTGAGTACCCATAATGCTTTCCGCCGCGGGGAATCCTCTTTTTTCCTCCAGCCTTTTCTTTTTTAACCAGGATGATGTGAGCCCTATCGAGAGAAGAGAGCGGCTCTCGATGCGGGCTTTTCGCCGAAGGATCATACAGGACGATATCCACATCCCTGTCCAGGGAGCGGTGCTGGAACCCATCATCCATCACTCCGACGTCAAACCCGGACGAACGCGCCCGTTGACAGGATGCCAGCCGGTTCTTGCCGATAAAGACTCCGGCCTCAGGGATGTTCTGAGCGACCATGTAGGGTTCATCACCCGAATCCTTCCAGCTTCCCAGGGTCTTCCGCCCGTCTGAGAGTATACCTCCCTTATTTTCCCACTGTCCTTTGTAGCCCCTGGTGATCAGGGCGGGTTTGAATCCTTGCTTCAAGAGAAAGGATAAGACTTCGATGACGAGAGGCGTTTTTTCAGAACCGCCGAAGGTGATATTCCCGATGCTGATGATAGGAAAAGATGCTCTTCTAGGCCTTAGGATGCCTTTCTCGTACAACCAGTTTTTGATTCGACAGACGAGACTATGGGGCCAGGAAATGAGATAAAGGAGAATTTGCATCTTTTGAGGACTATACTACATCTGTTTTCCTGTTTCAACACCGTCCAGGAGCGTCTCCATTTTTTGTTTTGACTAATTTTGTGGTGTTGATATAATGACCCTCATCATATTTAAATCGATGAACTTTATCTATCATTCAGCTGTTTTCGAGGAGGGATGAGTATGAGAAAAACGCGTGTATTGAGGTATCTATTCGTATTTTGCTTGGGACTGATGCTTGTCTCGTTTGTCGGTGCCCAGAAGGCCGAGAAAAACACAGCCGGTCCCCTGCCTGATTCTTGGCTCGACAACCTGAAGTGGAGATGCGTCGGCCCGGCTAACATGGGTGGGCGAATCGATGATTTTGCCGTTATCGAGAGCAATCCCCACATCATCTATGCAGCCACGGCTTCTGGGGGGGTTTGGAAGACGACGAACAACGGGGTCACCTGGACCCCGATTTTTGACGACCAGACGACGAGCACGATCGGGGATGTGACGGTCAGCCCGTCGAATCCGGATATCGTCTGGGTCGGAACTGGAGAGCCCAATAATCGTCAGAGCTCCTCATGGGGAGACGGTGTCTACAGATCGAATGATGCGGGAAAGACATGGACAAACATGGGGCTCAAGGATACTCACCACATAGGAAGGATTGTCGTCCATCCCACAAACCTGGATGTCGTCTATGTCGCTGCCTTAGGTCACCTGTGGGGGCCGAACAAGGAGAGGGGACTTTTCCGGACTAAGGATGGAGGCAAGACGTGGACCAACACCCTGTTTATCGATGAAAACACCGGCTGTGTGGATGTGGCCATAGACCCTGAAAGCCCCAACACGCTGTATGCAGCGGCTTACCAGCGCCGCCGCCGCGGCTGGGGGTTCAGCGGAGGAGGACCTCAAGGCGGTCTGTATAAAACCACCGATGGGGGCGATAATTGGGTTAAACTGACCAAGGGACTTCCCGATGGAATCATCGGGCGGATAGGGATCGATATTTACCACAGCAACCCGAACATCGTGTATGTTGTTTTTGAGAGCAAACGAGGCGGGGTTTTCCGGTCAGAGGATAAAGGTTTAAACTGGATAAAGATGTCGAGCACGAATCCTCGTCCGATGTACTACAGCCAGATCCGCATCGATCCCAACAATGATCAAAGGATCTGGGTCCTCGGGGCCTCGATGTATGTCTCGGAGGACGGAGGAAAAAAATTCCGGACAGATTATGTCAGACGGATCCATGGGGACCACCATGCCATGTGGATTAATCCCGCAGACTCCAATGACATGATCGTCGGATCGGATGGAGGGATATATTTTTCATACGACCGGGGCAAGACCTGGGATTTTGTCAATTCTCTGCCCCTCGGACAGTTTTACGAGATCGGTGTGGATATGAGAAAACCCTACTATGTCTACGGGGGTCTGCAGGATAACGGAAGCTGGGGTGGTCCCAGCGCCACCTGGTTCAGTTTAGGGATAACGAACGAGGATTGGTTCAGGATCGGCGGGGGGGATGGGTTTTACACTCAAGTCGATCCCACCGATCATACCACGATCTACGCCGAATCCCAGAACGGAAACCTGTTTCGATTCGACCTCAACTCGGGAGAGAGCAAGAGGATCAAGCCAGAACCCAAGGATCCCAAGGAAACCTACAGGTTCAACTGGAACAGCCCTATCCTCATTTCGCCTCATAATCCAAAAAAAATCTACTACGGAGGGAACAAGCTGTTCATTTCCGAAGACAGGGGCGAGACCTGGACAGAAACCATCGACCTGACCACTCAGCAGGACCGGGAGAAGCTGCCTTTGATGGGTGTGCTTCCCGATAAGAAAACCCTCTCCCGCCATGATGGGATCTCTTACTACGGAGACATCATCACCATCTCTGAATCTCCACTCAAGGAAGGGCTCCTGTATGTAGGGACGGATGATGGAAACCTGCAGGTTTCTCAAGATGGTGGCCAGACCTGGAAGAACGTGATCAGCAAGGTACCAGGAGTTCCCAAGAATACCTATGTGAGCCGGGTAGTGGCTTCTCATCATGCTCTTGGAACGGCCTATGCAACCCTAGACGGACACCGGAACAACGATTTTAAACCCTATGTGTTCATGACTACTAATTTTGGCGAGAGCTGGAAGACAATCTCTAGCAACTTACCGATGGGAAGCACGGTGAACGTCATCCGGGAACATCATCGCAACCCGAATCTTCTGTTCGTGGGGACCGAAAGAGGAGCGTACTTCACCATAGACAAAGGAAAGACATGGATGATGTTCAATAACAATTTTCCGATGGTTCCGGTCGACGACATAGTCATTCATCCTCGAGATAACGATTTGATATTCGGCACCCACGGACGAAGCATTTGGATCCTCGACGACATCACTTGTTTAGAGGAGCTCAACCCGGACGTTTTGGCATCGGCTGCTCATCTTTTTGACATCCAGCCGGCGACCATCTTCAACTCCTATTACCACAAGGGAAGTCTGGGTCATAAAATCTTCGTGTCTCCAAATCCTCCTTACGGAGCGGCCATCACATATTACCTGAAGGAAAAGCCCAAGGAAGATGTGAAGATCATCATCAGGAATGATCAAGGCAAAACAGTTAGAGAACTGAAGGGGAAGAAGGAAGTTGGTATCAACCGGATTACTTGGGATCTAAGATACAGCCCTCCTTCGGTACCTGATGAAGGGAGAAGGAGATTTCGGGCGAGAGGTCCCAATGTGCTCACCGGGACCTATGAGGTGGTGCTCAAGGCTGCTGGTCAAGAGATGAAAACCGAGGTCAAGATAGACGGAGATCCGAGAATCGATATCTCTTTTGAGGATAGAAAAGCCCAGCACGACGCTCTGTATTCCATCTATAAAATAACCCCACTCCTGACTTCTTCGACCAAGGCCGTCGATACACTCCGCAAAGAAATCAACAAGGTTAAGAGTAACCTCAGAAAAGTCAAAGACGTGCCCGAGGTTCTGACGGAGAAGGTGAAAACGATCACCGCGGAGCTGGATGACATCCGCAAGACACTCATGGGCGACCCCAGTCTGGGTTGGCGGGGAATGCGCCGATCCCTCAGAGGACGGATTCTGATGCTTTCCAGAAGCATCGGCGGTTTCACGGGAGCCCCCTCCGCGAGCCAGGTCCAGAGTATACAGAAGGAATCCTCCGCTTTGATGGCCCTCGTCGACAGGATAAACAAGGTCATCGAGACCGATATTCCAACCTTGAATAACCTGATGAACGAAAACAACATCCCTCGCCTATTTCCCGGAGAAAAAATCAAGAAAGAATAAGCGGGATTCACTAACGACAGAAGACTATAGCTGACGGCGGGTAGCTGCTTTACACAGAATGGCGAATTTTTTATAATACGTCAAGATTTCCTGATTGGAGGATAGAGATGAGGAAAAAATTTCTTGTACTGATCCTGGTTGGGATTATGGTCCTGATAGGATCAGCCTGTAAGAGAAAGGCCCAGGTCAAAGGAATTTCGCTCGAGATCGAATTCTCTGAAGATCCTTTGTCTGATAAGCTGATCACAGATATGACCTATACGTGGAAAACAGATAAAACGTATGCCCAAACAAATAAGGACTATACCGTTTTCGTTCATTTCTGGCATCAAGAAAACATGCTCTTCCAGGATGACCATGTCCCTGATATTCCGACCTCTGAGTGGGAACCAGGGAAGGAATACGCCTATTCCAGGAGGATTTTTATCCCCGGCTTTATCGATGAATTCGATCCTGAATTCAAGGGGGAGGAGAGGCTGAAAATGTCCGTAGGCCTCCATTCACCCTACGACAGGTCCGGCAAATCCAAAGCCAACGTGATGGAGAAAACATTAAAGATTCTTCCTCCGCCGCTGGACACCCCAGAAATCTTGTATGATGAAGGCTGGTATAACGAAGAGAAAAATCCCGATTCCTTCCTCAAACACTGGAGATGGACCATGAAAGAGGCCAAGTGCCTTATCGATAACCCCCACCGCGATGCCCTGTTGGTCATAAAGGGAGGAGTCAACCTGGCGGCCTTGGAAGACCAGATGGTCATCTTTAAAATCAATGATTTGGTGTTAGATAAATTCATCCCTGAAGAAAGTCATTTCGAGAAATCGTATAACATAAAAAAGGAGATGTTGGGTGATCGGGATGAGTTTATCCTGACCGTGACTTCGGATAAAACCTTTATTCCTGCTGAGATCATCCCCGGAGCTACGGACAAAAGGGAACTGGGTGTTCAGGTCTCCTTCCTGTATTTTCGGTAAGTTCCGATCCACCGAAGCGCTGATTTCTCACGGGGACATCGCTTAGTTCGAAAGAAAGGAACCTGCCCGGAAATCGGTCTACTTCCGCCGTCGTTTTAACTCTTTTCTGGCCTCTTCTTCGTCTTTCTTTGTCTGGGCAAGTTTTTGAGAGGTCTGGTGAATTCGACTCTGAATCCTGTCCTTGAGGAGCCTATCACTCTTGCTGTGGAATTCCTGCCAGAGGGCATTCATCTTGAATATCAATAGTTCCGCCCTCTCTCTGGCTTCCTTTAATTTCGTTTCAGGATCTTTTCTGGGATCTTGATACTCCATCTTGTCGGCTTCTTCGTATTCTTGGGAGGAAGTCTCCGCTCGGGCAGGAGTATCTCGAGCAGGTTTTACCCTCCGCGTTTGTTCCTGTCTGGTTATCGTTTGAGGAAAAGAAACAGCTGGAGTTCTTTTGAGTCTGGTGAGATCGACGTTGGTGACGAGTAGAGATTTCTTTCCTTTCAGTTTCTCGCGCCGCTGGCGTTCTTTCTTGGCGGCTTCGACCAGACTTTGAGAGAATAGAAACGACGAAAGAAAGACGAGAAAACACACGCCCCAAAGAATACGTTTCATGCTCATCGGGCCTCTTCCATCATACAAGAAAAGAATTTTTCGTGTCAACAGGGATTCCTGAGCGGTCTACTCGCTTGGATTCTCGATGGCTGTTCGGACAAACATCTCCTTCCCGTTAGACGTGATTTCTACGGCTCCATGATGGTCGGTGCGGTAAATTTTGGCCTCGATCTTCCTGTATCTGTCCAGCACCACTTGATCTGGAACTCCGTATATGTTTCCGATCCCGACAGAGATGATCGCGATAGAAGGATTGACGCCGTGGATGAAGGCGGCTGAGCTTGATGAGTCACTTCCATGGTGAGGGGACTTGAGCACATGGCTGCGAATATCCCCTCGTGCTTCGAGAATATCCGCTTCGGAGGCGACCCCGATATCTCCGGTAAGCAGGAAGGATATTTCATCATAAGAAAGCCTCAACACGAGAGAATGATCGTTATGAACAGAGAGAACATAGGGATCCTTTTTCTCCGGATGAAGGATATCGACCCGAACCGGGCCTATTTGATGGGAGTCATCTCGGAAGAGTCGTCGTTGGCGGGTAGAGGAAGAAAGAGAATCCTTGAGTTCTGCATACTCTCTATCATCGGTCGGGCTGAACGCTTCCCAAGACTCTCCGATCTTGAAGTTTCGGGCCACAGCCCTTAATCCACTCGCATGATCGGGATGGGCGTGGGTGAGGACAAGGTAATCGATTTTCTTGATGCCCTTATTCCATAAGAACGGAGACACGACGTTTTCTCCGATGTCGAAGCCTCCTTGAGGAAACCCACCACCGTCTATCAGCATTTTTTTGGGGCCGGGGAATTCGATGAGCATCGATTCTCCCTGTCCGACGTCGATAAGAGTGAGTTTAAGGGTCTTCGATCTGCAGGGAAACGGATGGGATATCAGAAGGATGAAAAACGCAAGAAAGCCGGATAGCACGAGGAGCCTCTGCTTTCGGAACACTGGTCTGAGGAGGAAGAGAAGGAGAAAAAGAAAATAGCCGATGATGATCGCCGGATGAGGGGTCGGGAGGCGGTAGGATACGGAAGGAACCCAATCCAGAAGGGTGGCCGATCCGGATAGGAGAGTGATGAGAAACCGGATCGCTTCGGCCAGCAGTCCGGCTAGGGTATGGCTGATGAAGGAGAGGATGAAGAAGATGTAGCCGCCGATCATGATCAAGGCGACGAGAGGGATGGCGGCGTAGTTGAGAAGGAGTGATGAGAACGTCACCCGATGGAAGGCAGAGGCCACGATGGGTAGAACGCCGAGCTGAGCAGTCAAAGAGAGGACAAAAATCTCACTCAACCTAAGAGGCAGGCGGGGAAGATACTTGATGATCCGAGGGAAGAACAGGATGATCGACAACGTCGCGGCAAACGTCAGCTGAAAACCGACGTGGAAGAGTTGGTTGGGGTTGATAACAAGAAGGATGAAGGCACTGATCGAGATCGTGTTCAAGAGGTTGACTCTAGACCAGATGATTTTTCCCAGGAGAAAGGCGATAGTCATGATGGTGGCCCTCATAACAGAGGGGCGTCCTTCCACTAGAAGTGCGTAAAAGATGAGAAATCCGATCAGCAGAAGATAAGAAGCCCTTTCCGGGATTCGGATCATTTTGAAGAACGAGAAAAGGAAAAAAGAGATGATGGCAATGTGGGCTCCAGAGATAGCGAAGAGATGGTAGATCCCGGCCTGCTGAAATCGGCGGGTGAGGGAGTCTCCCATCCGTCCCCGGTCTCCGAGGAGGAGGGCTTCCAGGATGATTCCCTGAGTGGACAGGTCGGAGGAGGAAAAATGCTCTTCGATCTCTTGTCTGAGCCGACAATGGAGTGACGATATCCACCTGAGAGGAGAATACGTCTGTCCTGATCGTATTTTTTCTACGAGCAGCGGACTCTTGGTGAAGGCTCGGTTATGGATGTTTTGGGATTTCAGGTATGAAGCGAGAGAAAATCCTCCGAAGTTTTGGAATCCTCTGGAGGAGAGGAGCCGGGCTGAAATCTTGATTTTATCCCCGGTGCGAAGCTCGGACAGCCGGTTCGAATGCTCAGTACGAGAAACTGTCACTCTTAAGTTTCCTTCGATGGCAGTTTCCTGGTTTTGGTAGGTCACTCGCTCGACCTTGAGATGCAGAAGGTTATTATCGTGGCCTGGGGAAGGGGTCTTGGAGAGAGTCCCTAGGAAATCGACGTAGCCTGATGCCTTGAACTGATGGAGGGGATTATTTTCGAATTCTTGATCGTGTAGAGAATGAAGACTGACTCCGAACAGGAATGTCGCCAGCAGGATGAAAGCAAAAGAGTGTTTGAGGTGGTCTTGGGAAAAGAATAACCAGCCGAGAAGGAGGCTGGCGACAAGAAGGATGGCCGAGACAACCAGAGAGGAAAACAGACATCGAGAAAAGACTATTCCGGCCGTAAGAGCCAGGCTTAAAAACAGAAAGGGGAAAGCCATGGTTTAAAATGAAGGGAAGATGTCCTTTTCGAGATCGCTCTGATGGTCCAGACAGTCGAGGACGAGGTGACACATGACCTTGATACCCAGGAAAATACTCCGCTCGTCAGGATTAAAATAAGGACTGTGGAGAGGAGGCATGGTTTTCTGATCGGGATCCTTCACGCCCAGGAAGAAGAAAAAAGTAGGTATTTCCAGACCATAGTAAGAAAAATCCTCAGCGACCAACTGAGGCTGTATCTCTTTGACCTTGTCTTCTCCCAGAAGCTTGAAAAAGGAGGGAAGGATGATCTTAGCCAATTGCGGGTGGTTATAGACGGGGGGAACACCTCTGTGGCAGTTGAATGTATAATCGGCTCCGAAGGACTGGGTGATCCCTCTGACGATATCTTCGATGGACTGAGGAATCCTGTTTCTGTTCTCTTCACTCAGAGTCCGGATAGTGCCTTCGAGGTGGACTTCGCCGGCGATGATATTGGATCTTTGTCCGCCTCTGATTTTACCGACGGTGATCACAGCCGGGTCCGTGGGGTCTGTCGTCCGGCTGATGATGGATTGCAGACTGAGGATGACCTGGGACGCCAAGGTGATGGCATCTATGCCTTTGTGGGGTGTGGCGGCGTGAGCGCTTTTTCCCTTGATGATGATTTCAAACGAGTCGGAACTGGCCATGACAGGGCCTGTCGAGTAGTAGACTTCACCGAGGTTCTCCGGCCAGACGTGGAGACCGAGTATGGCCGCTATCGGTGGTTCATCGAGAACGCCTTCTTTGATCATCAACCGAGCTCCGCCCTCTTCCCCAGGAGGAGGGCCTTCCTCGGCTGGTTGGAAGATAAACTTGATGTTTCCCTTGATTTGGCTCTTGAGGGTGTTGAGAACCATGGCGGCGCCGAGAGTGATCGAGGTGTGGAGATCATGGCCGCAAGCATGCATGATGCCCGGGTTGAGAGACCTGAAGGGCACATCCGCCAATTCATGGATGGGAAGGGCGTCCATGTCGGCCCGAAGAGCCACGGTTATGCCTTCCTCTTCTCCAGTCAGCAAAGCCGTAACACCTGTTTTGGCGATGTTAGTTTTGACATCCAGGCCCAGGGGCATGAGTTTTGAAGCCACCAGGTTCGCCGTCTGGTACTCTCGGTTTCCCAACTCCGGGTTCATGTGGATGAAACGGCGGATTCTTAAGATTTCGGGTTTGAGTTTTTCGATCTCCCGGATAATCTGGGAAGCCATGTCCCTGTCCACCCCCAAGGCTGTGGACGTCATGAGCAGGACTGCGAGGGCGAGAAAAACAGAGGGAACGATCGACTTCTTGATCATGAAAGTATCTTAGAATGACCCCATAGAAAAAGTCAACTCAACGGGATGTTCCTGCTAGATGTTGATGTTTTCCTTGTATGTTCCATAGCTGTCTTCGAGGACGGCGGAAATTTCGCCAAGAGTCGCTTCGACCTTGACGGCCTCGATTATCGGAGGAAAAAGGTTTTTTTCTTCCTCGACAGCTCGTCTAAGAGAATCTAAATGCTTCTTGACGAGGGTATCTGATCGTTCCTTCTTCAAGCGGTGAAGTCTTCTCACTTGGTTCTTCTCTAACTGCTCAGGCGGGAAGGCGAGTTGGAACTGGATTTTTTCGTCGTCTTTCGAGTGCGCGTTTAGGCCGACCACGATCTGCTCCTTGGCCTCGACCTGCTTCTGGTATCGGTAGGCACTTCCCTGGATTTCCTGTTGGATGTATCCTCGCTCGATGGCTGTCAGCATCCCTCCCATGTCCTCGATTTTCTTGAGGTAGCTCATCACTTTGTCTTGGATTTCGTTGGTTAGGCTCTCGATGAAATAAGAGCCTCCGACAGGATCGATGGTGTCGGCCACGCCGCTCTCATGGGCGATAATCTGTTGAGTCCTGAGGGCGATTTGAACCGACTCTTGACTCGGAAGAGCCATGGCTTCGTCCCTTGAATTCGTGTGAAGGGACTGGGTTCCTCCTAGAACTGCGGCCAGGGCTTGGTAGGCCACTCGGATGATGTTGTTCTCCGGTTGCTGAGCCAGGAGGGTCACACCGCTGGTCTGGGTGTGGAAGCGGAATTTGAGCGACAGCGGATTTTTGGCCTGGAATCTCTCTTTCATGAGTTGGGCCCAGAGGCGCCTAGCCGCCCGGAACTTTGCCACTTCTTCGAAGAAATTGTTATGGGCAGCAAGGAAAAAAGAAAGTCTCGGGGCGAAGGTATCGATATCCAATCCTGCCTGGATCGCCGTCTCGACATACGTTATGGCGTTGGCCAGGGTGAAGGCTAACTCCTGTACGGCTGTGGCTCCAGCTTCGCGAATATGATAGCCGCTGATGCTCATCGTGTTCCATCGGGGTACATGCTCCTGACAAAAGGAGAGGATGTCGGCCGTGATTTTTAACGAGGGATGCGGCGGGTAAATGTAGGTTCCCCGCGCGATGTATTCCTTGAGGAGATCGTTCTGGGTCGTTCCGGTAAGTCTGGTCCAGGGGATGCCCTTTTTTTCGGCCAACACGAGATACATGCTCAGGATAATGGCAGCGGTAGAGTTGATCGTCATCGACACACTGACCTTATCCAGAGGGATCTGGTCGAAAAGAATTTCCATGTCCTTGAGAGTGTCTATGGCCACCCCGACCTTGCCGACTTCTCCTCCGGCTTGAGGATGATCCGAATCGAGACCTAACTGGGTGGGGAGATCGAAAGCCACGCTGATTCCGGTTTGTCCTTGGGAGAGGAGAAACCGGTACCTCTTGTTGGATTCCTCGGCCGTACCGAAGCCGGCGTACTGACGCATCGTCCACAGCTTTCCTCTGTACATCGTCGGATAGATCCCGCGGGTGAACGGATACTGCCCGGGATCTCCGAGATGATGAGAAGGATCGAATCCGCGTAGGTCTTCAGGGGTGTAAACGTTCTTTATCTCGATTCGAGAGGAAGTCGAAAACCTGTCTCTTCTCTCTTTATTGGAGGACATCGTCTTTTTTGATTCTACTTAAAATCCAGAAGAGGTGGGGATAGATTGTGAGGTCCGATCATGGGATGAAGCGGGCATAGACTTGGGCGCCCGCGTAGCTTCCCCTATCCGTCAAGTCAGCCTCGATCTCCAAGAGCCTGTTGTACTTAGCGACTCGTTCACTCCGGCTGAGGGAACCTGTTTTTATCTGTCCAGCATCGAGGGCAACGCATAAATCCGCGATGAACGTGTCCTCGGTTTCCCCGGAACGATGGGAAATGACTGTGGAATACCCTTTGTTCTGGGCATAGGTCACCGTTTCGACTGTTTCGCTCAGGGTTCCGATTTGGTTGAGCTTGATCAGGATAGAATTGGCCACACCCAGTTCGATACCCTTGCTGAGCCTGTCTAGATTGGTGACAAAAATGTCATCTCCCACAACCTGAATGTTTTGGCCGATGAGTTGGGTGAACTTTTTCCAGCCCTCCCAGTCATCTTCGGCAAATCCATCCTCTATGGAGAGGATAGGATACTTCTGGATTAATGACTCGTAGAAATCGATCATCTGATCTGCGGTCTTCTCCGATCCGTCGGATTTTTTGAAGACGTAGGCCTTGTCTTCGTAGAATTCAGAAGCGGCCACATCGAGAGCGAGGCAAACCTCAGAGCCAGGCTTATACCCGGCACTCTGGATGCTCTCGAGGATGAGATCGAGGGCCTCTGCGTTCGATTTCAGGTTGGGAGCAAAACCTCCCTCATCACCGACGGCCGTGTTGTATCCCTGACGTTTCAGGATTTTTTTCAGCTGATGGAAAATTTCGGCCGCGGCTCGTATGGCTTCTGCGAAGTCAGGTCGGCCGAAAGGAACGATCATAAACTCTTGGATATCCACGTTGTTATCGGCGTGGGAGCCTCCGTTGAGGATGTTGATCATCGGGACAGGCAGCTGGTAATTTTCCTTTTGACCGAGGTAGTGGTAGAGAGGTAGGCCTGAAGCGCGGGCGGCCGCATCGGCAACAGCCATGGACACCGAAAGGATGGCGTTGGCGCCCAGCTTTTGTTTGGAGGGGGTCCCGTCCAAATCGATCAGGATTTTGTCGATTTCCTGTTGGGAGCGGGCGTCCATGCCGGTGATTTTCGGAGCGATGAGGGTCTGGACATGGGAGACGGCTTTGAGGACACCTTTTCCCATGTATCGAGAAGGATCTTGATCCCTCAATTCCAGGGCTTCATGAGTGCCCGTGGAGGCCCCCGAAGGGACGGCGGCTTTCCCGATGATTCCCGAACTCAACCGAACCGTAGTGCTTATCGTCGGGTTTCCCCTTGAGTCAAGGATTTCTCTGGCTTTGATATCAGTGATTGTGGTTTCTTCCATCGGGGAGCTCCTGAATTAATAGGGAGAAAAAAGGGATTTTAGGTTTTTGTCAAAAGATAAGTTGCGAGCTACGTTCGGTCTATTTTTGTCCCTCTTCAGGGACTTCCTCTTTGGTCTTTTTAGCGATCTCTGCCTTCTTTTTCTCCACGAAATCTTTTATAGCTTCGATTCCCTCGCCGGTTTTTTCTTTAACAACTTTGATGCCTTTGTCAGCCTCTTGGGCGATTCGATCGTAGGTCTCTTTGGCTGTTTCGCCTGTCTTGGAGGCTTGTTCTTGGATTTTCTTACGCGTCTCCTCGCCGCTGGCCGGAGCAAAAAGGATGCCGAGAACAAACCCCGTGGCTGCGCCGACGAGAAAAGACAGAGTGACCTCGAAACCGCCTGCACCTCTATCGCTTGCCATGATTATCCTCCTTTAGTTTTTTTCTTCCGCCATTGCCGCCAACCCATCCGGACTAACGGGATGAGGAAGGGCCAGTACTTCGATGAGGGTTTGATGGCTCTCGTCGATAAGAACAGGGCGACCTCGGATAATCCGATGGCCGTTTTTCTCGAAGCGTCGACGATGTCCGAGACTTCATCGATCTTGGTGTTGATCTTGCGGTTGGTCTGCTGTAGATGGAGCGCGAGCTGTCGGAGCTCTCTCAGAGT
>CAYGBF010000312.1:0-7471 GCA_964348035.1 uncultured Eubacteriales bacterium
GTCGTGACTTTACGGTTAACAGAAAATTCCGGTATTTTCATTGAACAACCTCTTTTATTTCGATCTCGGTTCCATCCTCGAGCCCATAATTTCCTTCGACAATCACCAGCTCTCCTTCCTTAAGCCCTGAAACAATCTCCACAAGCTCGGTATTCTGAAGGCCAACCGATACGTCTCTTCTCTCGGCTGTATTTTCTTGGGCGACAAAAACATATCGATTCTCCAGGATGGCTGTTTGAGGAATGACCAAAGCCTCTTCATGAGTACTGATTTCGAGAGTGACCTCTCCGAAGGTGTTCGGCCTGAGCACCAATCCGGGATTATCGACCCTGACTTCAACCTTGAATTTTTTGGTTGTTGGATCAGCCGTCAGGTTGACAAGAGCCACCCGGCCGTTAAATTCTTCATCAGGCAAGGCCGTGACCTGGAGAAGGGCTGACTGGCCTTTTTGGATGCGGCTGATATCCGTGTGAGACACATCTATCTCTATTTTAACTTGAGAAAAATCCATCAACGTTAACACCCCGCTCGTCGAAGAGAATGAGCCCATCATCGGATTGATGACGTCTCCCACCTCAGCATTCTTGGAAGCGATGATCCCGCTGAACGGGGCCTCCATCAAAGAGACGTCGAGCTGGTGGCGGGCGAGATTCACGGCAGATTTTGCCTGTTGACGCTGAGCTTCAGCCGATTCAAACGCAAGTCTGATTTTTTCGTACTGCTGGTCAGAAACCGCTTTTTCCCCTTTCAAGCGTTCCATTCTCTCCATGTTGCGTTGGGCGTCTTTATGATTGGCTTCTGCCACTGCCAGCGAGGCTTCAGCCTGTTCGAGCTGAAGGCGGATGGCACGCGTGTCTAACTCAGCCAAGAGCTGTCCTTTTTCTACTCTATCTCCTTCTTCAACGTTTATCCTAGCAATCTTTCCGGCAATGTCTGGGGTGATATTTATCTTTCTAATAGCCTCTATCGTACCGGTATAGTTGAGTTTTTCTGATATTCTCTGCCTAATCACTTTGACAACCTTGACCGGTGTCGCCCCAAAAGTTTCTTCCTTGGCCTTTTCCTCTGGGCCCGGTGGACGACAGGAAAAAACAAAACATAAACCAATCATTACCAAAGACAGAAAAAAGGTTTTACGTTCGATATGACTTTTCATTGGATTCCTCCATGGTCTTCAATCCCTAAAATCATCATTCCTCTCCTTCATTCCAGCCGATCCCCATGGCTTTATCCAACTCAGCAAGAGAAACCTCGTAATCGTACAAAGCCTGGGAATAATTTGTTTTTACCTGGGTAAGGGTGGCTTCAGCGGCAATGACATCAAGGCTTGTGACCAATCCCTCGGAAAAACTCAGCTGGGCAATGCGCAAGCTCTCCTGAGCCTGCTCGACATTTTTTTCCTGAGAGAGGAGGGTCTCTCTGGCCTCCTCTAAGTTCAGGATAGCCTGCCGCACTTCAAACTCTATCGCATCCACAATCCCCTTTTGGTTGAACTCCAGCTCCTTGATCAGAGCTTTCGACTGAGCCGCACGAGCAAAGGAAGAAAATCCGTTGAAAATGGGAACTGTCAAGACCAGATTAACGGCATAAAAGCTCTGCCAGGTGTCTTTATTGAAATTGAATTGATCGGCCCAGAAATTATACGTTCCAGCTAAGGAAATTGAAGGCAGTCGCGCGGCCCGAGCTATCTTGACCATCTCTCCGGCAATTTTTTTCTCGTACCCAATTCTTTTAATTTCTGGACGGTATTGGAGAGCCTTGATCAAGCATTCATTCCCATCAGGTTCCACAGGAGTGTAAGACAGATCGCCGCGAACCTCAACCTCTTGCGCCAGATCCATCCCTAAGAGACTCTTCAAACCGAGTTCGGCAATCCTCAAACTGTTTTTAGCTTTAATCAATTGGGGCTTTAGGTCAGCCAGCCTTACTTCTGATCGGAGGAGATCCAGTTTAGAAGCCATACCGACTTCATACAGGCTCTTAACGTTAGAATAATTCTTTTGGGCGACGGCCACTGCCTCCTCGGCCACCTTGACGAATTCTCTGGCCAGCAAGATGCCGTAGAAAGCCTGTTTGGTGTTGAACACGGTATCTTGCTGAGATTGCTTCAAAGACTCCTCTGTCGAAAGGAGATTGTATTTTGCTTGTCTCAATCCCGCCATCAGACGTCCGCCTGTAAAAAGAGGCAGGGATACAGAAAGCGCAAATTGGTAGTCTCGAGTGAAATCAAAAGGCACTCTTCTCGGGGGCTCTCCGGGTATAAACGATGGGAGTTCCAGCTCAAAGACCTTCTCATCCACGGTGTTTTGCCCTTGGGCATTTAAAGACGGTAAAAAACCGGCCACAGCTTCGTTGACTTTGTATTTGGCCCCCTCGACTCTCTTCTCAGTTGCCAGATGATAAGGATTCTGAGAGAGAGCAAGTTGAATGCTGTCTTCAAGAGTCAGGATGATTTTTTCATCGGAGAAAGATACTTGGTTAAGGGAAACCATAATCCAGGCGATCAATAGTATTCTGCTAAATTTCGACATTTTCATTCTCCTCTTCAGGCTTGTCTGCCTTTTTTATTCCGTTTAGAAAAAATTTATGGATCAGGTCTGTTCCGCTTTCGAGGTTGTACTCCTTCTCATCCCAAAACTTAGTGAAATAGAATCCGTGGAGCATGGCCTCGAAGGCCCGAGCGGCGTCATGAGGATCCATCCTCCGGAATTCCCCATTTTTGACCCCCTCTTCCAGGATCTCGCTCATGATTTCTAAGAGTCCTTCTTTTCTCGCCATGATGTCTGCTAAAAATTTTCTTTCCTCCATGGAGAGCTTGTTATGCTCCCCAGGAGACATGTGGAGGAGGGTTTTCATCAGAGAATTCTCCATCAGAAAAACGCGCGAAATGTTCTTTTTCTGATGGAAATACTGGAGCTGGAAGCGGGCGATCTCCTTTAATTTCTGTTTGGCTGTGGAATTCATCTTCTGGATATGTCTCAGTTTGTTCTCGACATCCTCGAAGAAATTCAAGATGGTTTCAGTCAGGATGTCTCTCTTGCTATGGAAATAACGGTAGATAGTGGCTTTGGAGAATTGGGCTTCTGCGGCGATATCATCCATCGTGGCCAGGTTATACCCTTTTCGCGAGAAAACATTTTCAGCCGCTTCCAGGATGAACAATCTATTCTCCTGCTGTCTTTGCCGCCTTCTCTCAAGCCTTAAGTCTTTTTTTCTCATAGCTTATACCTATCAGTCCTTTATGTAGACTAACCAGTTTAATAGTTAAACTGACTAGTCAAAATAACAGGGAATAAGGAAAAAGTCAATTTTTTCTTCTGGAAAAAATCTCTGATCTGTACTATAAATAGAGAGTGGGCAGCGCCAAATTCAATCTTGTACTCGGATTCATCCTCATCGGGTCGTTCCTCCTATTTACTCCGGACGTATACTCCGCGACGCAGTCAAAGGCAGTCATCTCGATTTCCGAGGATACCAAAAAAGCGACCAATCTTTCCCCGTATTACTGGGAAATAAAGATTCGCATCGACTCATCCGGGGATTACGGAATCAAGGAAGGAAAGAACTCTAGCGATGGCCGTTATTCCTTTGTCCTTCTCTGGACTGGTTGCATGGAGCAGGACCAGGATGATTACCTTATCTACCATGAAAATTCTGAACTTCTCGAGTGGAAAGCCAAAGAAAAAGTTAAGCATTCAGAGGTCTCTCGAGAGCTCACTGAAAGCGATTTTTCGGAAAAGCCTAAAATTCAGTTCAACTACATCATCAGGAAAGGTAAAGACTTACATTTCGATTTTCTTGTCGGAAGCTTCTCTGTTCCCCAAGCAGGATCAGAGCAAAGTTTTTACCTCCACCTGCCTGCTTCCAGAGAAAATATAAAGCTACCAGCCAAATTTAACTATAATGCCTACCTCACCAAAGGCACCAACAGCATCCGCATCCAAGAACAGGACATCTACTCTGATTCCTTGAAGGAGAGCTATTCTTGGAATTGGAAACACCAAAAATATATGATGCGAAACGAGATGCCTATCTCGTTCTTCAACTCACATAAAGTGAAGGTCACCCTGACGATCATCCCCCATTATTGATTGGGGTCAGGCTCGCGGGTGGTATTTATCGTAGACTTTGCGAAGCCTTTCCCGGCTGACGTGAGTGTAGATTTGGGTGGTCGTGATTTGTGTGTGTCCCAGCATGAGCTGAACTGACCGTAAATCCGCCCCCCTCTCCAGCAGATGCGTGGCGAAGGTATGACGGAGAGTATGGGGACTTATCTTTAAATCCAGTCCGGAATTTTTGGCATAGGTTTTGAGGAGCTTCCAGAAACCTTGACGCGTAAAAGCTCTACCGTGAGAGGTCAGGAACACGGAATCAGACGCGTTTTTCAGCATCTTCGGACGCGCCTCGGCTAAGTATTTCTGGATGGCTTGTCGCGCCGATTCTCCGATCGGAACGACCCGTTCCTTTCCCCCCTTGCCTCGACAGAGAAGGAATCCATCCGCCATGTTCAGGTCTTTGAGCTTTAAAGAAACCAGCTCTGAGACCCGAAGCCCTGTCGCATACAGGAGCTCGATCATAGCTCTATCCCTGACGCCGCGTGTTTTTGTTTCATCTGGCTGTTTGAGGAGCGATTCGACTTCTTCAACCGTGAGAAACTGAGGCAGTTTGAGCCATATCCTCGGGGAGGAAAGATTGACAGCCGGGTTCTTTTCGATGATGTCGTCCAGCAGTAAGAACTTGTAGTAAGATTTTAGAGAAGAGATCATCCGCGCCAATGAACGGGGAGCAAGCCCGGCTCTGCTCTGCTGGTGGATAAACCTAATCAGGTCTTCCTCCTTGACATTGGGCCAAGAGAGCTTTTCTTTGCGCAAGAATAAAAAGAACTTGTTTATATCTCTTGAATAAGAGAGGAGTGTGTTCTTAGAAAGGCCTTTCTCAACAGATAGGTAATCAAGAAAAATCTGAAGAAGATCCTCCGGCGATGAGGATATGTTTGTCATTGGATGAACGGATTCGACCTCTTTTCCTGTCCCACGGAGGTGAAAGGCCCATGGCCAGGAAGAACGGGCATCTCATCGGGCATGGTCAGGATTTTGGTCTTGATGGAATCGACTAGTTCAGGCCAAGATCCTCCAGGAAGATCGGTTCGGCCCACACCCCCGAAAAACAGCGTATCACCCGAGAGAAGGAATCCATCTCCTAAGAAAATGACACTTCCAGGCGAATGCCCTGGAGTGTGGATGACCTTCAGGGACGATTGACCGATCTTGATCGTTCCCCCATCCTCGAGGTACTTATCAGGAGCCGGCGAATCCTGGGCTCCGAGAATAAAACTCAACTCAGACTGCTGAACCCCTTTGAGCATGGGTTCATCATGACGATGAATACAGAGAGGGATATCGAATTTTTCCTTGATCTCTTTATTCGCACCGATGTGATCTATATGTCCATGCGTGTTCAGGAGGATCACGGGTCGAAGCTCGTTCGAGGTGATCAAACGGAGTATTTTAGATGCCTCGGCTCCGGGATCTACGACAGCGCACTCTGATGTCACAGGGCAGTGAATAAGATAACAATTCGTCTCAAGGGGACCGACAATAACAGACTCAAACTTCATCTTCTCACTCAACAGACTCATCATAAATCGATCTTCCGTCCTAAGTCAACTTGGAGGGGAACTGACTTCTCAATAAAGGATCAGACATTGAAAACTTGAGTTTTATTATTGAAATAATCTTAGGCATCGAAATGAAATAACTCAACTTTTCAAAGTCTGACCCCAATTAATATGGTATACTCACAACGTTTAAAGATGGAGAAGAGAAAGACGATCGGGTTCTTTTTGGGCCCTCTCCTGTTTCTCCTAGCCTACTTCCTGCCTGTTCTCCCCCAAAACCCAAACGCCCAGCGTCTGCTGGCCGTTTTCTTCCTGGTTGTCGTCTGGTGGGTTACGGAATGTATCCCGATACCGGCCACGGCGTTGCTTATTCCCGTCTTGATCACTGTTTTCAGGGTCGCTCCCGTCAAAGATGCCTTTGCACCGTTTGCCAACCCGATCATCATGCTGTTTTTAGGAAGTTTTATCCTGGCGAGAGCGATGAGCGTCCATGCTCTCGATAAGAAACTCGCCCTCTCCATCCTCTCTTACAAATCCATCGCCTTGAGAAAGACAAGGATCCTGTTCACCATCGGGCTGACCACAGTCTTCCTGACCCTATGGATCAGCAACACAGCCACTACGGCGATGATGTATCCCATCTGCCTCGGCATACTCAGCGCCTTCGTCAACAGGAAGGAAGACAAACAATCCTCATCCTTCGGAATCATCCTCCTGCTGATGGTAGCCTATTCCGCCTCGATCGGTGGGATCGGCACCCCGATCGGCAGTCCCCCCAATCTCATTGCCATCGGGATGCTCGAAAAACTGGCCGATTACAGGATCACGTTTTTCCAGTGGATGCTGCTCGGTTTTTTGGTCCTCATCCCGATGTATCTAGCTCTCTTCTTTTTTATGAGATTTAAGCTGGGTAAGAGGGGAAGAATCGATGACAACAAGAGCATTTTTACCTTTGGCGAGAAAAAACCCCAAAAAGGACTTAACCGGGCCCAAAAAAATGTTCTGACCGCATTTCTGGTCACGGTATTCCTATGGACATTTCCTGGCTTGGTGGCCCTTATTTGGGGCAAAGAGGCGGGACTCTATCTCTGGTTTCGTTCTCATTTTCCAGAATCCGTAGCTGCGATCCTCGGTGCCTGCTTACTCTTTCTCCTCCCGATTGATTTGAGCCGCGGCCGATTCACCCTCTCTCTCAAAGAGGCACTGCGCATAGACTGGGGGACTCTCCTCCTGTTCGGGGGCGGATTATCTCTAGGATTCCAAATCTTCGAGACCGGCCTGGCTGATGCCATAGGCCGATTCTTTATTTCTCCCGGGACGACAGCGAGTTTATCTTTGATCACCTTTCTGACCATCACTTTTAGCGTTTTCCTGACAGAAGTGACCTCGAACACAGCCTCCGCCAACATGATCATCCCGATCATCATCGCTATCTCCAAGACAGCATCGGTCAATCCTCTGCCGCCCGTGTTAGGCTGTGCCATTGCCTGCAGCTTTGCGTTCATGCTGCCCGTGGCTACACCGCCTAATGCGATTATTTACGGTGCGGGATTGGTGCGCCTCCCCGTCATGATCAAGTATGGATTCTGGATGAACATCGCCGGAATCATCATCATCTGGTTCGGAATCAGAGTCCTCGCCCCGTTATTAGGAGTCATTTAAAAGGAGTGGCAAAAGGAGCCAGCCTCCTAAAAGTTATCTGTTCTCCTTTTTGACGTTTGCCGTGTTTCTAATAATTTTGTTATAATTTTGAGCGATGGATGCCTACCTCTCCCGGGAATCATACCAAACCTTAGAAGCATTAAGCCTCTTGGCACCCCGATCAAATCCCACAGGCCTCCTCATCGGACATAA
>CAYGBF010000313.1:0-5284 GCA_964348035.1 uncultured Eubacteriales bacterium
TCCACGGTGGTCGATGCTCTTTCACTGGGAGGAGGTGTAAAAAAGACGGGAACCCTTCGAAACATCTCCTTGAAGCGCCGAAAAAAGGGCGAGATCGAGGAGCTGAAAATCGACCTCTATGACCTCTTCATCAAGGGAAACCCTCAGTTGATCTCCCTGAAAGAAAGCGACGTCATCACGGTTTATCCCATCGGATCGGTAGTGGGCCTATCGGGGAACGTAAGGCGCCCTGCCATATACGAAATAAAGGGCGAAAAGACCATATCCGAGATAATGGATTTTGCGGGCGGTGTCCTCCCGTCGGGCAACCTCCAGAGAATTCAGGTAGAACGGTTCCATGAGAATCAGAAAAAGATCGTCCTCGACGTTCCCCTTGGGGAGGATGTTCTCCGGAGATTTGAGCTCTCTGACGGAGATCTCCTTAAGGTTTACCCGATTTATGAGGAGCCCGAAAACGTCGTGTATCTCGAAGGTAACGTGAAGAAACCGGGGGTGTATCAGTACCGCAAGGGCATGCGGCTTTCCGAGCTGATTCATTCCCCGGACGACCTGCTCCTGGAGACGTATCTGCGCTACGCAGAAATTATCAGGCGTACGGGCCTCGACAAAGAGCCGGTCACCATACCCTTCTCCATGGAGAAATTCCTCCGGCGCGAAATCAACCCGGTATTGGAACCATTGGACAGGATCAAGATATTTGCCCGATTTTCCTATCCTCAGATCGAGATTGGCGGAGAGGTTGAAAAACCGGGAAGCTACCCCTTCTGGGAAGGCATGACCCTTCGGGACATCCTGGGTACCGCGGTCCCCAGGGGCAAGCCCGAGAATCTCAAGGTTGAGGTCGTGAGAGAGGAAAAGCTAAAGAGGTTCGAACAGCCTGAGAGAGAAGAGGAAAAACCGGAAAGATTCGAAGAGCCTGAGAAAGAAGAGGAAAAACCGAAAAGGTTCGAAGAGCCCGAGAAAGAAACGCTGAAACCGAAAGAGAGACCGAAGGAAGAGGAGATCACCGAGGAATTCATGCCGGTCCGCGTGATCTACCTGTACGATCTCGTGGTACTGGGCAAGGAGGAGGTTAACCTTCCCCTGGCGCCGGGGATGAAGCTTATCGTCAAGCCCGTAGAAGCGGGAGAACGGATCAAATCCGCGACAATTCTTGGGCGAGTGAAAACCCCCGGGGTCTACGCCATAGGCGACGGGGACCGTCTGTCAGATCTCATCCAAAAGGCCGGAGGCTTCATCGAGGAGGCCTATCCGCCCGGACTCGTCTTCCTCCGGGAATCGGTTCGAAGAATCCAGGAGGAGCGATTGAAGACTACAATGCTGGC
The DNA here is from genome assembly GCA_964348035.1 of uncultured Eubacteriales bacterium. Taxonomy (GTDB): domain Bacteria; phylum Acidobacteriota; class Aminicenantia; order Aminicenantales; family Aminicenantaceae; genus CAYFXE01. Next base: position 1,326 of record CAYGBF010000313.1, read on the forward strand.
CATAGAGGAAGGCTTGATCCGGCAGACGGCCGAGGCGGAGTCCAGACTGACACCGGAGGAGCTGAGGGCTATAAGTTTGAGCATCCAACGGCAGAGGCAAATCCTCGACAATATCAGGGCCAAAACGGAACTGGTACTCGGAAGGGTGGCCATCAAGGTGCCTGAAGAGATTCGAGAACTCAGATCCACCAAGAATGATCTCCTCCTGGAGGACGGGGACCAGGTATTTGTCCCCAAGTTGCCTGACACCACCATCATCCTGGGCGAGGTCTACAACCCGGTGGCCCTGGCCTATATGCCGGGAAAATCAATCCGCTACTATCTCAACAAGGCGGGGGGACTGACCAAGTTCTCCGATAAGAGGGAGATGTTTGTGATTAAGGCCGACGGGACGGTGGTAAGTCGCCGCCAGGGGAGGTTTACCTGGCAGAAATCCTGGGACAAACGGACCAGACGGTTTTACTTCGCCAAAAGCTTCCAGGAGATCCCTCTTGATCCAGGCGATACCATAGTCCTTCCGTCGAAGGTGAAAATTCCGATCCTCTGGAGACCCTTGATCCGAGATGTCGTGCAGATCATTTTCCAGGCCATCTCAACCGTGGCGATTATCGACCGACTATGAAGCGGTTTATCCTGCTCCACGTGGCTGCCGCGCTCGTGGTATTTGGCGTCTCATCGCTTCGGGCCCAGAGTCTTCCCAATGTCCCGTTGGATGAGGAGGAACTCTACAGGAACTATGAAAGGGCGATCGCCTGTGGTTTTGCCAAGGGGTATTCCTTTGGTGATCGGCCCATTTCGCGAGAGACCTTCATCAGGCTTCTGGGGGAGGTCGCCTCCCACGAGGATGAAGCCGCGCAGATCATCTACGAGGATTCGGTCGAGTACTTCGAGAGGGATCTACCATTGTTCGGTTTAGAGTCCGATATTCCATCTGAGCCATATTTCTGGGAGCCGATCACCACGCTCAGGAGTCGCCTGTTCTTCCTCGACAGCCCCCTCGATTTCCGAAGGCTTGAAAACAGCGACGGGGAAGAGCTCGAGGACGGCTTGAATCACTTCTTCGACCTCTCGGGCCGGGGGCAGGTGAGCACGTACGTTTCCTTCTTTTACCAAGTCCAGCTCAACAATAACCGGGAAATGAACAAGATCTCCCTGAAGAAGGGCTATGGGAAATTCCGGTGGAAAAACCTCGCACTGAAAGCCGGTCGAGACTCAATGTGGTGGGGACCGGGCATGCGGGGCGCCTGGACCATTTCGAATAATCCCCGGGAATTCAACATGATACAGCTCAAGACCGAGGCCCCATTCCGTCTTCCCTGGATCTTCCGGTACCTGGGGGAGTGGCGGTTCGATATTGCACATCTCTGGCCCGATGACGACCATAGAGTCCACAGTGATCCCAAAATTCTCGCCATGCGTGCCAGCCTCATGCCCTTCTCCTGGTTTGAAATCGCGGTCAACCGGGCAACGGTGTACGGAGGCAGCGGCCGACCGAAATACTCCGGACTGGACGACTGGTGGAAGGTCATCACCGGTGTTGAGGAGAAGATAGCCGGCAAGTTTGACAACGAGAGCTACATTGGCTACGAGATCTCTTTGAACATGCCTTTCCTGAAGAAGCTCACCCGAAATATCATAAAGGGGGGGAGGCTCTATCAGGACCGGACATCCCCCGATTTTGTGGCGCCGTGGGTGAAAGGGTATCACGAGTTCCTCCTCATCGCCGATTCCCAGCTATTCGGTATTTACCTAACCACCGGGAAAACGGACTTCCGGGCGGAAGTCGCCAATAGCGAGATTGAGACCTATGCGCCCGACCTGTATCCGGCCGGTTACACGTACCGCCGGTTTATCATAGGGCATCCCCTGGGGCGTGACGGCAGGGGATATTACCTCGAGGTGAGCCGGAGATTTTCGAAGAGGTTTCGGGCCACCGGCTTTTACATCAAAGAGGATCACGGCATCAAGTCGGAGGGAGAGGAGGAGGTCCGTGAATACGGGCTGGATCTGAAGTACAAAATCAATTTCAGGGGCGAGAACATTGAGCTCGAAGGGGGCGGGATCTTTAGCCGTATTGAGGGGCTTGACCTCAATGCCGATCCGATTCGCTTCGAACTCTCCGATCTGGACGAAAACGAGTGGTTTCTCTATTTCGGCATCAGGTGGAGGTGGTAGGTCCGGGCTGAACCAAATTCCCTTAAGGGATTGGAGAAAATCATGCTGATTGAAGTATGGCAAAGGCGGGGGAACGTTTTATCGTTACAAATCTAAACTCTTGTGCTAAAATGGAGCTGGTCGAGCCAGGTCATTCATCATGGAAGAAAGGAGAGATATAAGTACAAAATCCGTCCAAAACGACCGTGCTCCTGGGCTTGAAGATTATGATGAGGTAAATTTCTACGATTACTACCTGGTCATCAGGAAACGCTGGAAGCTCCTTGCATTCATCTTCTTTACCACGACCGTTGCAGCGGCAATCACGAGCCTTGTGATGACGAAGATCTACCGGGCCGAAACCACCATCCTTCCCATCCAGTCGGGCTCTTCAGGCCGATTTGCCTCCATGGTCGGGGAGTTGAGTAACTTGCCCTTCGTGGCATCGATGCTTCCCCCGACATCGACCGAGAAACTGGTGAATGTCCTGGAGAGCCGAACGGTTCGGGAGAACATCATGGAGAAACTCGACCTCATGGATCTCCTTTTTCCGGAGAAGTCGAATCGCCGGATCTGGAAACGGTCCGAGCCCCCTACCCTCCAGGACGGGCTCAAAAGGCTGGAGGAAATGACAAACGTCAGAAACCAAACAAGGGGGGACCGCATCAGAATCTCGGTGGACTTTCCCGACCCCGAGCTTGCGGCCAGGATAGCCAACCAGTATCCCATCGAGCTTCAGAGCTTCTTATCCGAAAATGCGTTGTCCCTTGCCAAACGGGCCCGGATATTTCTCGGCGAGCGGTATCAAAAGGCGAAGAAGCAGCTCGCACGGTCCGAAGAAGCGCTGAGGGCCTTTCAGACCAAACATAAGCTCGTTGCGGTGGATGAGCAAACCGAGGCGGCGGTGGAGGCAATTGCCGAGCTCAAGGCCCAGATCATGGCCAAGGAGGTCGAGCTCGGTGTCTGCCGTAAATTCTTCACCGATGCCAGCCCCCACGTCATAAAAGTCAAGGATGAGGTCAGAAGCCTCAAAAGGCATCTCGCGGCCATGGAGTCCAAAAAGGGAAATCCCGAGGCGGATGTCCTTCCCACCTTCAATGAGGCCCCCACTGTGGGCCTGGCATACATGCGGCTGAAACGAGATGTCCTGATCAACGAAAAGCTCTTCGAGCTGCTTACGCAACAGTACGAGATGGCAAAGATCGAGGAAGCAAGAGAAGAAGTGGCGTTCCAGGTAATCGACAGGGCAATTCCACCGGAGAAGAGGTTCAAACCGAAGAGAAAACTTATTGTCCTGCTGGCCGGAACAGTTGCAATCTTTATGGGAGTCTTCCTGATCTTCTTCCTGGAATATGTCGAAAAGACCAAAGCCATGCGAACCAAAGAGACTAGACAGACCAAACAGACCAGACCGACGAGATGAACCAAACAGACCAGACCAACGAGACAGACCAAATGACCAGATAGACCAGACAGACGAAACAGACCAAATAGACTAGAAAGATGAAATTGACCCGCTTTGAAGACTTAGAATGTTGGCAAGAGGCCCGAAAATTGGTAAACGGGGTTTATGGGCTTACGAGAAACGATGAGTTTAAGAAGGATCTTCGGCTCTCCGGTCAGATTCAGGCTGCTAGCACCTCAATTATGGCCAATATAGCTGAGGGCTTTATCCGCCGCTCTGACAAGGAATTTACCCAGTTCTTGTTCATTGGTATGTCTTCGGCTGCAGAGGTTCAGAGCCACCTTTACATAGCATTGGATCAAGAGTACATCAATCAGAAGCAGTTTGACGAGATTTACGA
>CAYGBF010000314.1:0-12573 GCA_964348035.1 uncultured Eubacteriales bacterium
CTCTTAGTTTCCATCTCCTCTAAAGGCATACAAGAACCTGTCATCCGGAAACATTTTTTCCAAGATGTAGTTCTTCTGGATGAATTCATAGATCGGGGAGAACTGCTTAAAGGTCTCCAGTGATCCGACACTCATGATATAACTGGGAGATTTTCTCTGAAGGTCCGACAGCAATTCTCTCCTGTAGGCCTCGGCTTGCTCGACTTGACCATGCGTCGGGGAAAACAGAAACCAGGAAAAAATAAACCGTGAAGGAGACTTCCTTTTACTCAAAAAATGGACAACGCTCTCGGTCCCCCCGAGGGTGAAGATCATACCCTCATCATCCGTGTGCCTTTTTATGTATCGGGCTACCTTTAAATCGGCAGGGAAAGAATATTCATGCTTGGGGTAGGCGCTGAAGAAATCATAGTATTGCTCCTGAGTTATTTTTCCCGTTGCGTAATAGAAAAACTTTGTGTAATGCATATAATTCAGGGTCACGAAGAAGGCCAGGTTACCTAACAGGGCGAAGATGATAAACGCTTTCGAGAATTCAATCGTGAAGAGCTGACGGAGATTAAACCTCGGCCCCAAACCTCTGACCAATCCATAGCCTGAAAGGATGGAGAAAGGCGGCAGGATGATAAGATAATGATACCCGAAAAATTCCCGATGGCTCAGGATAAAAAGCACAGATCCCAGAGCCCATAGAACCAGCATCATATGTTCTTTAGTCCGGTCGATGATTAAAATATACAGAGTAGAAGTGAGAGAAAAAATCCACAGGATGAAATTTTCTTTGGCAATGAAGAGCGTGTGAACCAGCCCCATCTTGATCATCCCCAGATAATCAGGTCCTGAATGGCCGTAGACAGAGAAGACATACCTGAAATTGACATCAAGCATCTCGTGCAGAGCCCCTCTGGCGGCAAAGTAAACCACGAACGGAACCAGAGCTACAACAAACCCCAAAATCCAAAATACATCTTTACTCAAGAGGCTCTTCACGTCCTTCTTCTCTTTTGAGAGCAAAACTCTGCTGTTGACATAAAACAAAAGACAGACAAAAACGATGAGAGAAGGAAACTTATAGACAAAGGCCAGACCGGCGAGAAAACCAGAAAGGATCCATCTCCAAGACGATGAATTTTTCTTATCTGCCCTGAGAATGAGGTATAAACTCCCAGCTATCAAAGGAAGAATGAAAGTCTCTCTCTGGGCGATGTACCAGAACGTCCCGAATGCGATATCCCCGCCCGCATGCAGGCCGAGACGCACACCGTTGGAAAAGAAAGAAAAGAGTAAGGCACTGACATATCCGACTCTTTTATCCCAGACCGAGCGGGCTAAAAGAAAGACAAGATAGGTGGTCAACAGGGAAACCAGGACATCCGTTATCGGTACGGCCGCCATGGAGTGTCCAAAAATTCTAAACGCCAGGGCGTAGGTAAAGAAGACGGCTGGTGAACCCATCTCCCAATAATCTCTGTAAGGCAATTCCCCCCTTAAAATTCCCTCCCCGATAACAGACATGATGCCCTGATCAGGGCCCAAGGGTTGGGTTAACGAGGGAAGGCGTATAAGCCCGGCGAACAGAATGATACAAAAGACCACAACCATCTCTTTAGTCCTGGAATGTGGTTTTAGGTAATTCAGCACTTGAGTTAGACTTAACTTGATAAAATTTGAAGCTTAGACTTTAATCGGAATGTTTCGAGGCCGCCCCCGACACCCGGAGGAGGGAGCTTAGGGTCATTCTCGAGATATGGTATAGGTAAACGAAGAATTCTTTCTTTAAAGCGTATTCTGCCCCGCAGTAGAACTCACAGGTGGGACAGACCTCTTTTTTCATTCTTTTTCTAATCTTTTTGGCTTTTTTATCAAACCAAATTTTATCGACGCGTTTCTCATGAACATTCCCATAACGGATCCAATCTCTTCTCGAACAGGGGAGAACTTCTCCGGTGGGGTACAAGGACAGGACATATCGATCATAGGCACAGGGAACTTTTCTTTTCCCTCCAGCCTTCATCTCCAAAAAATTTCTCCAATAAAGACCTCTGAAGGATTTTGTTCGAGTCAGTGTGTTCTGGATAAAATCTCGGTATCCCTGATCCTGCGCTTGGTTGAACTGCAATCGCGGATCAGAGGATGAATTTCCGTAGAAAGTATCGATCATCAACGGTTGAAAGATGATATCGACTTCATAATCTTCAGCCAAGTCTTTCATCTTTTCTAAATCGTTGAGGTTTTGGGGTTGGATGACGGTTATGATCTCGAGACCTATCGGATATCGAGCTTGATAATTCTTCAAGACTTCCAGAGTCTCTACCGCTCGATCAAAGCTGCCCTTCAGACCTCGAATCTCATCGTGCGCTTCTCTGAGTCCATCGATAGAGACACTGAAAACAAGTCTTACTGAGTCAGGATCGACTCCGGATAATATCTCCTCGACTCTCTTCCCAACCAGCTTAGGGGTCAACCCGTTGGTGCTCAAAGTGATGGAGTTGACCTTTGGACAAGACCTAAGAATAATTTTGTAGATCTCATGAATATCATTTCTCAGCGTCGGTTCACCTCCGTGGAGAACCACCTCTTCCATCTTCTTAAACAACGGATTGGAGAAGATCTCTTCTATCTTATCCAGCCCCATGTCCTCTTGGTTTTTCGGACTCTGCCACAGATTACACATCTGACATCGCGAGTTGCAGCGGAAAGTCACAGGAAAACAGACAAATCTAGGCCGTGGAGTGAAGAGGAATCCGGACAGCCTGTAGTGTATTCCCCCAACAAGAAAACGAGGTAAGCTGAAAATCTGTCTTAGATTCTTCACCGGCTCCATCAGTAAAACGTCGTTAGATTATCCTTCAGAGGAATCTCGAGTTTTCTCGAATCGAAAGACTGTGATTTCAGGAGAACAGCAGAACCTGACCGGAACGAGCGTGACCCCGATACCACGATTGACATACATCCTCGTCCCTTGACTTTTAAACAGCCCCAATTCGTAGGGAATTTTGTGGTCGGAGATCACATCCAAAGCCCCGATAAAGGGCAGTCGAACCTGTCCCCCATGAGTGTGACCGGCAAGGATAAGATTGATTCTTTCCAATCCAGGGCGGTCACCGAGTTCACCGATTCTGTAGACCGGTCTGCCTCTTTCGTCCACGCTGTCACTGAATTGAACGTATACGGAATCATGTGAGGGAGAGTCGTTCTCGGCTTTCATCCTGACCCAGAGATGGTAATCCACACCGCCTTCGGCATAAAAGTTGGCTTCAAAATAGTCCTTCGGCTCCTGGAACGGCCTTTCTTTCTTTTTCTTCCTGGCTGTATCTTTGATGACGATCTCGAAACTGGAACTCGAATCTCGGACCTTTCTCCAAGATCCGAAAATCTCAGAGTCGGGAATGTCTTTAGCCTTGATGATAATCATCTCCCCAGAATGGGGATTGATGGATGCATAGGTATCCTCTGGATTATCTTGAGCCGCAGAATTTCCGGCTAAATTTGCAGAGGGAGATAATGTATAGGATGAAGCGACGAAGCAGATCTGCTCGATGCTCACGCCGGTTTCTCGGTTCTGGATACGAATGGTGTGAATACCATCCTCTTCAAAGCGTACCACTCCCGAGTCATACTCAAAATGTGCATTATCCTGCCATCCCCAGCCTGAAATTCCGCCTCCTTCGGCCTCCTCCAGGTTGACCACCAAGACATCGGTCGATCTCTCCAGCACATCGGGAAAATGAGAAAGAAGGATGATCGGTGATTCCTCAGGAATATCTCTTAAGAGCGACTCCAGTTTGGCTCTTGAGAGTATTGCCTCCTCTATCCCCAAAATGTATAGAGAACCACCCTTGCTGCCCAAATCCAGACGTTGCCACCTGTTCTCGAAGACATTGATGCCCAGGTCTTTTAATTTTCCTATGAATCTATCCTCACCTTCGAACGGGGACCCGTCGTTTAGGAATCTATCCGTATTCCCCAAAACGGCCAAAATCCCGTGGGGAGGCTTTGTTATTTGTCTGAGCGCCTCGGTACAGGATGCTTCATCTTTTCCGTTTGTCAGGAAGTCTCCGGTTATAAACAGAATATCGGGACTCAGTCGATTGAGCATTTGAATCATTTTTTTTTCACGGCGTCCGAATTTGGTGATGTGGAGATCTGATATCTGGACGACTTTTTTATCCGATAAGACGCGGAATAAATCATCGTCGTCAAAGCGAACGATTTCTACGGAGATCGAATAAGGTTCAATTAAAAAAACATAAATCATGAGGATAAGGACAAGAATGCCTGGAATAAGCAGGAGAAGACGGCGTTTTCTTCTTGTTTTCCCTGTCCTCATAATCCGAGCCTTCTCTATTTTGACGACATCGAAGATCACGGCTTTGATCTTTGATGAAAGGAAGGAAGCATCTTCCTCTTCAGGTAGTATTTGAGATAAGTAAAAAACTCTTTCTGGAGCGAAAATTCCACTCCACAGTAAAAGGTGCAGGTGGGACAAACCTCTTTTCTCATCCTCTTTCTTATTTTTTTGACCTTACGGCTGTACCAGATTCGGTCGGCTTGTTTCTCGTAGACATTCCCGAACAGAATCCATTCCTCGCGGGAACAGGGAAGGACTTCCCCCGTGGGATAAAGGGAAAAGACATACCTGTCAAAGGCACAGGGGCTCTTTCTCTTGCCTCCGTCCATCATGGAGAGAAAATCACGCCAGTAAAAGCTTGTGGTCGATACTCCCTTCGTGAGTTTGCCTTCGATGAGCCTTTTAAGCTCTTCTCTTTTCTCTTTGTTGAATTTGAGGTTTCGATCATCTCTGATGTTAAAAAACTTATCAAACATCAGAGGTTGGAGGATGAGGGGCACTCCCAGATCCTTGGCCAATTTCTCGATGTCATCGATCTGACGAAGATTGAGCGGCTGGATCACAGTCCCCATGCTAATTTGAAGGGGATAATCTTTCTCCAAAGGAATCAGCCGCTTTATCGTCTCCAGACACTGGTCAAATACCCCTTGAACACCCCTGATCTTATCATGGGTCTCTCCGATTCCATCGACAGAGACATTGATCTCCAGAGACTCGAGTTTTTCAAAATCGACAACTCCAAGTATCTCCCGCACCCGCTTCTCGATCCGGCCTGGGCCAATACCGTTGGTCGATATCCATATCCTCTTGAGCTTGGGGGCGGCCTCCTGGAGAAGGCGGCAAATTTCAGCCAGATCCGACCGCAGAAAGGGTTCTCCTCCGTGAAGATTGACGTCTTCGACCTCAGAGAAGAGGGGATTCATGAAGACTTCCCGTATCTTATCGATGCTGATTTCCGATTTCGCGTCTTTCTGCCAGCGGAAGCACATGATACACCGGGCGTTGCATCTGTCACAGATGGGGAACTGGATCATCCTGGGTTTTGGAGTCAACAAGGTTCCTCCAAGATGATACCGGATTCCTTCCCCGATATGTAAAGGCAACCGCATCAACTGCTTTAGATCATCCCTCATCGTGGCTCACTTAAAGAGTTCCATTCTGTCTCGCTATTTTCTCCGCCAGACAAAAGGAAACAAGGTTTTGATTGCCAGTTTAGCATTATATTTCATGATAAAGACTGCGAGTGAAAGGGTCGCCATAAGCCCGAAAGGACGGACCGTTTTAAAGACTTTCTGCCATCTTGCCGCCTGTTTCAACGAGAGGTCGGCCAGTCGATCAAAGTACCTCAACCGGACATGAATTTCATTGTATGTTTTCACCCGGCTTTCTCTAGAGTATTCTTCTGTCTCGAAAACCGGATCGATGTCATGACTGCCGTATTGAAGAGCGCCCTCACAGGGCCGCAGCAACTTCCCATGAGTTCTAACCCAATCCCAGGCTAGGGTGTGAGGATAGGGGATAAAATTGAACCACCAGCCGTCGATTCCCAGTTCCTTTACAAAATCGATGGCCTTCATGTCGCTCTGACGAGTGCTGTCGGGAAGTCCGACGATAAAAAATCCACCCACCCTGATCCCAACACTTTTAAGATTCTTAATTCCCGCTTTGATATCTCCCAGCTCCTCGCCCTTATTGGTCTTCTCAAAAACTTCTTCATCAGCAGTTTCAACTCCCACCCAAACATACCGGCACCCCGATCGCTTCATTTTTTTTGCTAAATCTTCAGTTACACGGTCTGCCCGGATGCCGTTTTGACTTTGCCAGGGCAGACCGATTTTTTCTGAAACCAAGAGGTCACAGATCTCTTCAGCCCTTTTCGTATTCAGAGTAAAATTGTCATCGACCACCGTAAAACTCGTACAGCGGTATTTCCTTATGGCGTGCTTCAATTCCCTGACGACCTCCGCTGGGGAACGGGGCCTCCATTTGCTTCCCATGATCTTGGGGAGGGAACAATAAGTACATTTATACGGACAACCTCTGCTCGTGAGCAGCGGATATTCCTTGACCCGACCTCGGTTTGAGGCAACAGCACTGAAACTCTCGTAGACAGGGAAAGGAAGGGCGTCCAGATTCTCGATCTGGTGATTGGTGAGATTATGATTCAGCTGACCTTTCTGCCAATAATATATCCCGTATATAGTCGCAAATCCCCCGCCTTCCTCTAAAGCCCGACACAACTTGAGGACAGCGTCTTCTCCCTCTCCCTGGATCGCAAAATCGACCTTGCTTTCCTGGACGAATCTTTCCCCTTCTAAGGTCACGTGAGGCCCTCCGGCAAGAGTGATGATTCCAGGCCTTCGGGCTTTGACGAATCCAAAGATATACTTAGAGATTTCAGCGGCAGAGGTCTTGACAGAAACACCGAATAATTCGGGTTTGAACTCATCGACAGCTTCAGCAATCCTCATTTCCGTTTCCTCGACGGGCAGATCAAGATTGGGATCTCCACAAAATCCCATTTCGAGGTTATTCAAATCAAGGACTCGGACAAGATGGTGCTCCTTCAGAACAGCTGATAAGTAACCCAATCCTGTGTTGAGCCCTTTATTCTTGCCAGGGGGGTCGACAAATAGGATTCTCATGGCAGGTGTTATTTCGTCTTCTCGGTCAAGGCCAGATGCCATTTGGGACACACTTTCGGTCCATAACTGAGTTGACGCAGGATTCTAAACCCACTCGTCTGAAGGAGAGAAAGAAATGTCTTCTTCGGGTAGTGCCTGACGATGGATTCCCAGCCTGGATAGACCCCCCGGAACTTGATGATCTTAAACCAGTTAAGGGGATTCTTCCCCAGGTAGCGGGGGTAAAACAGAGCCCAGAGAGCGTTGCTGTTTGTCGAATCCAGGATCAGAATCCCTCGATTCGATAAGACGCGATAAAACTCCTGCAGCGCCCGTTCTGGATTCTCCAGATGACAGAAAAGATCAAGCCCCACCACACAATCGAAACTTCCTGGCTTAAACGGAAGGTGGTGGGCATCGGCATTGACGAGCTTTATTTTCTGGGACTTTCCTGTCCGGTTCTGGGCCAGCTTCAGCATATCGATAGAAATATCCATGAGCACCACATCATGGCCTTCTAGCTCTGCTAAATCAAGCGTCAATCGTCCCCTTCCCCCACCAACATCGAGGATGTTCTTTGCCTTTTCTGTCAGGTTGATGATATCTAGTGTATCCTGCCTTTTCCTTCTGTAGATCCTAAAAAATGGGTTTTTTTTATCCTCTGGATTGAAATATCGTATGTACTCTCCGCTCAGGAAGACATCTCTTCCCAGTCTTTTTTTTCTTTTCGAGTGCTTATTTTCCATCGTCAGCTGCTGATTTCTTTTGAATCCATTCTTCCCTTATTCTTTCATAATAAACCAGAAGCCTGAGGGCAATATTCGAGGCATCAAACTCTTGAGCTCTTTTTTCCGCTCCCTCGGAAATCCGCCGAAGATCCTGGTCGTTTTGGAGGATGTACAAGATTTTTTCAGCGAGCACCTTGGGGTTTCCTGGCTCAACAAGATATCCAGAAATCTCATCTTCGATGATTTCCTCGAAACCCGAGCCCGATGTTGCAACCACCGGACGCCCTAAGGCCATGGATTCCACACAGACGAAACCGAAGGCTTCCCACAACGAGGGCAGGATGACAATCTTTGCCTTGTTGACGATAGGGAAAAGCTCATCCTGGGGTAAATTATCAAAAAATATGATATTTTTTCTGTAGCTGCCTGCTTTCTGGACGATGTATTCTCTCATCGAAGAGCCGCGGTATCCTAGATCAGATCCCACGAACACCAGACTGAGCTTGGTGTTTTTGACAAAAACATCCGGCAGGCTCTGGGCCAAAACATGAACGCCTTTTCTTTCTTCCAGCCGGCCAAAATACAGGAGAAAATCCTTACCTTTCAGAATCTCTGGAACCGATTTATTCCTTCCCAAAGCGATCACTCGGGAGACATCGACGCTGTTAGGGATGACCTCGACCAGGCTCAGATCCAGCCTCCATTCTCTGGCGACAGCATGAGCTAAGGCTTTGGTCGAGGTGAAGATTCCATCGCTGGCCAAGGTTTGTTTTTTTTCCATCCAGTTAAAAAAAGGGCGAGGTCCGAAGAAAACCTTGCCGTTGAGTTTTTCTATCAGAAAGAAAGGAGTCGACAAACGGGTGACCAAAGGAGTATCTTTCTTAAAAGAATAAAGAAAGGCTTCGGCCTCGAATTCACTGGCCTGAACAATATCGAATCGGCAATCTAGCTGAGAGATCGCCTTCGCGATCGAAGAGGAATACTTTAACAGACTTAACTCTTTTGGTTTTATCCTCCTCTTCCTGATTCGATGGACCCTGACACCTTCTTCCTCATAAGTGATTGAAGAATTTTGAGTCGAGGTGATAACATGGACCCTGTGGCCTAACCCAACCAACGTCCTGGCCATGTTGTGGGTGTAAGTTCCGATTCCTCCTCCATGGGTCTCAGGAGGATATTCTTGAGATAGAAAACAGATGTTCATTCTTTCTTTTCGCCCACGGATAAATCCAAACCTGATTTTTAAAGTTAGGCCTCTTATGAGATAGAGATGGAACTACCTGCTGGAATCATAATCCTTAGTGGATTCTCCTTTGAGAACAATTCTCTGATACATGTTCTTCACAAAGGCTATCTCTTCCTTGGAGTATCCCCGCAGAATCACAAGCGAAAGTGAATAAACAACGATGGAAGCAAGTACGATGTACAGAAGATGCCAACCTGAGAACAATCGAATAAAGATATACATCAATATGCAACTCAGCGCGGGCTTTAAAAAGATTCTATGCACAGGTAACAGGGTTAAATATTTAGAAACAAGGTAAGCCATCAAGACTAAATGTAAAGCTTCAGCCAGAAGCTTAGCGGTGGCCGCCCCGTTGAAGCTCATCGAGGGAATCAGGACGACATTAAGGATAAAATTAAAAGCGAGGCAGACCCCGATACCGATGACCTTAGCCGTCTGCCGATTGATCGCAGTCAGGAGGACAGAAAAGGGGGCGGCGATAAAATTGAAGGCTATGGTCCAGGACAGCAACCTCAGAACTCCTCCGGAAGATACGAAGGTCTCCGAAAAGAAGAAGATGATGAATCTATCGGCGAGAGCAAAAATTCCCATAGTTAGGGGGAGGCTAATCAATACAATCAGCCTCAAAGATTGCTTAGAAATTTTCACTAATTCTGATCGAGACTCGACATAAAGACGGCTAAACGTCGGCAGAAGCGCTGTATGAACAAAAAGATTGATTCCGATGATGGCCAGTACGACCCTGTTTGCCGCAGAGAAAATCCCCACGGCCTGATCGTTTTGAAAAAACCTGAGCAACAAAACATCGAGATGGTAGAGAATTTCCACAAAAATGAAGGTGAAGGCAAAGGGTATTATCGTCACCAAAAGGTTTTTGCTACCAAAATCTCGAAACTTTAGGGTGAAACTCTTGTAATAATAAATTGAGAGGTAGATACAGACTATCAAATAGAGAAAAGAGCCGACTGGAAAGCAGGTTAATACGGTTGTAAAGTCCAACCCGAGTCTGATCATCAGGATTCCAGCACCCGAGATGACAAATCGAACAAAAATATTGAGAAGAGCCACCAATCCCATCCGATCATGTCCCTTGAATTCAGCCAGAAAAATATCTGCAATACTGAAAAAAATTTGAAAAAAGCCTAAAAGAACGATGACTTTGATGGTCTCTGAGGAGAAGTCCTTGAAAAAGAGAACCACGACCAAAACGGCCAATATTAAAAAGACGGCCAGAGAAAAGAGTCTTATCGTCAGGCATTTTGAGAAGACCAGCCTTTCTCCTGATCGGTCTCTGGCCACCTCTCGAATCAAGAAAGAAGACAAGCCGAGATCAGCAAGCACAGAGAAAACAAACGTAAAAGAGAATGCGAAGGAATACTGGCCGACCACACTCTCACCAAACTGCCTGGCAAAGTAGAGGAAGAATAAAAACTGGAGAAGGTTGCCAATCTGATTGCCGAGAGTCAAGTAGCCTGTATTCTTGACAAGCCTCGCTAGCAATCCCATTTTTCTTGTCTATTTTTTCCTGGCAGAGAATTCGGGATCGAAAGCCTTGCTCTTAACCTGATCCATGATTCTTCCCTCGTTGTCGATCATCCGAACAGAAAATCCGTAATACTCTCCGCCTGCGTAGAACACTCTCAGCAAGAGCAGGTTCCAACCCTCGTCAAGCGAGGCAGGAATCATCATTTCATCAGGAATCCACCAGAATTTTTGATTGTTTTCATAGATCTTCTTCTGATTGAGCCAGAACGTCAGCCCATCATCAACTCCCACCCGGAAGTGAACTTTCTGTTTCAGAGGCGAATAGACCTGAGATAGGGCATAGACAAAAGTCTTCGGCGGGTTGTTCAAGACCTCTTTCAAATCGATGAAGGCGGTGGAACTGAACAATTTTTGAAATCTTTGCGTCTCTAAGTCCTCAGCCTTTATTCTAGGTGCCAATAAATCCATGATTTCAATAGGCTCGATTCCATCATGGTTTTCATCACCGATCCTGAAGTCCCCGACGACGAACCACTCCTTGAGGTATCCCCTGTCGAATAAGAATCGATCGACCTGGGCAGGCGGGGAGATCTCTTCCGCTCTTTTCTGGAAGGCCTCAGCCTCAGAACAATCGCCCTCTAGTCGGTAACACTCCGCTAGATTGATCAAGGCAGCGACGGATTGATTATCATACCGCAGGGTTTTCTCTAACGAATTCTTGGCCCACGACATATCTCCTCTGAGAAAGAATTCCCGGGCGCTGCTGATATGAAACTTTTTTAAGAAGGAAGGGCGGCGCACATAGACCTGATCTGTGATCGACAGAAAATAAATCGAGTGGCAAAACAGGTAAAACACAATGACCCAAGGAATCCATTTTAGGGACGACTTATTTTGAAATAAGTCCGAAAGCATGTCTGAGGTCAGGATGACTGCCGGAACAAAACAAATCGACGCCCACCAGAAATTGAAATTTCCCAGAGGCCCTCTCGAAGCAAAAAACGTAAACAGCAGGAAGACAAAGAAAAAGGTGGTCAGCATGAGCTTGACAAACTCGTCCCTCCATTTCTTGAATGAGTAGAAGACAGCAACCAAGCAAAGGACCCCCAAAACCCAGTGCATGGGTGGGTATTCCACTGGCCAGACAGGCGGTCTTCCGAACCCCCCCACAAAAGAGACGATATCCTTGACAAAAAGAAGGAATAATTCCCCGATGAACAGGCTTGCTGGCAGGAGGCTCAATCCTTGAAACCGAGTCGCACGGGCAAAATGAAATTCTATATCTGAGCTTTGGGCAGTGAGGTTCCAGTAAAGATCGGGTGAAATGATCAACAAGAAGATCAAAACGGCCAGATAGGTCTGCCATTTTCTGAGCCAGCTTAAGATTTTTTTTGTCATCACCAAATAAAGGATGAATATCACCAGCAGAAGTGCGGCCGTCTCTTCACAGAGATACCCCAACCCGGTGCTGATCCCGGCAAAAATGATGAATTTATCATTATCGTCTCTTAAGGCTGTCCAGAAAAAAAGTAGTGACAGCCCCACGAAGAACAGTAGGGGAGCTGTCTGAATAACTGTCCTTGAGAAATGGATATGAAACTGACTAAAGGCAATGATCAGCGCTGCCAAGATTGCAGCGGGCTTTCCCAGACCTTTTTTAGCTAACAGGTAAAAGATAATTATCGTGGCCGAACTCAAAAGAACATGCAAAAAACGGATGCTGAAAAGCATACCGAGATAAGGAGAGATCAAACTCAATGGATTGTGTTTGAATAAAAGGGTGCTGAGTTTGATGAGGTAGACTTCAAACAGGGGATGAAAGGCTCCATGAAGTTCAAGGTGAAATGCCTTCGGGGAAAAAGAGACCTTCCTGGCGACTTCTAGCCAAGCCCCTTCATCAAAAATGATCCCGACAAGAAGACTCCCAGCCAACCTGAGTATGAGCCCCAAGAGGAAGACAGCCAGGATAGTATATTTTCCTTCTAAGAGTTTTCTTAAAAGCTTATTTGAGCGTAACATCTCATTCAGGGACGATCTGGTCTTGTTTGATTGGCCCAGGAGAAGAAAGATATCGATTTCAAACCGGTATTTTTCTTCCCCTCTGATCAAAAATAGAGAATTTCTTGAAGTCGTGTCTGG
>CAYGBF010000315.1:0-1670 GCA_964348035.1 uncultured Eubacteriales bacterium
CTGAGCGAATAAGCGATGCCCGGGAGATCCGTTTCCTTTTTCTGGAATTTCCGTTCGGAGAGCTTCGTGGACTTTTAGACTCTTTAAGCCGGCATCTCTCGCTCTGCCATGAGAAGGGAGTTCTCCATCGGGACCTGTCTGATGGGAACATCCTTGTCAAAAAGGATAAATCCGGAGAATTCAGGTTTTATCTTATCGACACGAACCGTATCCGCATAAAAAAAAGGATCGGGCCTCTCAAAAGGATAAAAAACCTCATACGCCTGGGAGTGCCTCCCGAGCATCAACGCTATTTCCTGGAGCAGTATTTGAGGGAAGATCGGGTGAAGGGATTTTTCTGGTTCTGGTACAGGTTCAATAAAATGGTATACTCGAATACTATCAAGCTAAAAAAGAAACTCAGGTTGAGACAATTGGCCCGAAAGCTTAAAATTCAGTGAATGAAAGAAGGATAGAGAATGGATGAAGCATGGAGTTTGCTTCAAGTGATGTTTAAAATTGGCGACAGTTGTTTATGCCCACTAATTAGCTAACTCTTTTTGTAATGATACTGAAGACGAAAATGTCACTGGCAGCGATTAAAAGGAGTTAATGAATTATTGAGCGTGTCCAACAGTCCCTAATTAAATTGGACAAACTCGAAGTGTCAATAAAATGAGCTTTGAATTCCGCTGGAACGAATACGCTGACCAGCCCCACAATGTTGCCTTGAGAAAGGAGAGGTTCCGGTATCATCTCAAGCATACAGGGAGCTATTTCAGCCTGGCTGGCTCGAACCTGAAGAGAGCGTTTCCCGTACTCTTCCTCTACCGGAAGTACAAGAAGAGAATGTATAAGGAGCCGGTCAATTTGGGGAGCCCCTTCGCTCTGTCTGTTTCTCCACACAAAGAAAAGCCGGATGAAGTTCTGGACCTTCTCAGGGAGACCGGGGTTCGAAAGACCCTTGTCCGGGTTCCTTCCTGGGAACAAGAGAAACTCGATGAATACGAAAGATTTTTCGAACGTCTCCTCCAAGACGGTTGTGAGGTCACGGCGGCCTTACTCCAGCAAAGAGATGATGTGGTCGACCCCCTCAAATGGCAGGAATTTCTAGAGGAGGTCTATGCCCGGCTCAAGGAGAGCGCCGCGTACTTTGAGATCGGGCATGCCTGGAACCGGACCAAGTGGGGCCTTTGGAATTACAAAGAATACCTTCAGCTGGCTCTAACCGCCCTGGATTTATCCGAAAAATACAGGCTAGAAATCATCGGACCGGCTGTGATCGATTTTGAGTTTCATCTCTACCCGCCTGTCCTGGATGCTGTCTTGTTTGACAAGGTGAGTTCCCTTCTCTATGTGGACAGGATGGGAGCGCCGGAGAACAAGCAGTCCGGCTGGGACACTTCAAAAAAAGTGGCTCTGCTTAAGGCTGTAATTGACGGCACGTGCCGCCGGAAACGCGATTTATGGATCACCGAGGTCAACTGGCCGTTAGAAGGAACCGGGAAATACTCGCCGGCGGCAGGCAAGCCGAATGTTTCCGAGGAAGAGCAGGCTGACTATATGGTCCGTTACTATATCCTCTGTCTGGCGAGCGGATTTGTGGAGAGGATTTACTGGTGGCAGCTGGTTGCGCCTGGGTATGGACTTGTGGACAGCCGGGAGACGCCGTGGAGAAAGAGGCCGGGATA
>CAYGBF010000316.1:0-5070 GCA_964348035.1 uncultured Eubacteriales bacterium
CACTGTCTGGAATCCGATCCCATGACACACGGGACAGGCCCCATAAGGACTGTTAAAAGAGAAGGTTCGAGGCTCAAGCTCGGGAAGGCTGATATCGCAGTAGGGGCAAAGGAGGTTCAAGGAATAGAAACTCTCTTTGCCATCCCTGGTGACCATCAGCAGGTCCCCTCCGCTCATCTCGAGCGCTTTCTCCACGGCCTCTCTCAACCGCTTTTGGGAAGAGGTGGATATTCTTATCTCATCTATCAGGACTTCGATGTTGTGTTTTTTGGCTCTTTCTAGGGATAATTTTTCCTCGACTTCCTGAAGTTTTCCATCGACCCGAAAGCGGAGAAATCCCTTCTTTCTATACCGATCAAAAAGCGTATGGTACTCTCCCTTACGGCCCTTGACCACCGGTGAAAGGATCTTGACCTTTTCCTGGGACGCGCTCATGGATATCCTGTCAATAATCTGATCTGGAGTCTGCGAGGTGACCTTCCGGTTACAGCGAGGACAGTGAGGTATCCCCACCCGAGCAAACAGGAGTCTCAGGAGGTCGTAGACTTCGGTAACGGTTCCGACTGTGGACCGGGGATTGGACGAGATGGATCTTTGGTCGATAGAAATCGAGGGAGAAAGCCCTTCTATGGATTCGACATCTGGTTTTTCCATCTGTTCTATGTACTGGCGCGCGTAGGTGGAGAGGCATTCGATGTAGCGTCTTTGACCCTCGGCAAACAGAGTGTCAAAGGCCAGAGAGGACTTTCCAGACCCGCTCGGTCCGGTGATCACGATCAACTGGTTCCGGGGCAGGTTGATGTCCAGGTTTTTCAGATTATGCTGAGCCGCTTTCTTGATTTGAATCTCTTTGAGCATGTTTTTATTCTAGCATACTACCAACAAAAATGACTTGCTTCTACGACAGCAGACGGGAAAGTATAGCATATTCGCCGGGAAAATATTATGATAACCGGGAGGATGAGCGAAACCCAAACAGCCCTGATCGATGTGATCATACCCGCCTGGAACGAGAAAGACTCCATAGCCCGGGTCATCGCCGACATCCCTAAAGATTTCGTCAACGAAATCGTGGTCGTCGATAACAACTCCTCCGATGCGACATCCCAGGTGGCCCGAAGAGCCGGAGCCACTGTTCTTACCGAAAAACGACAAGGATACGGTTACGCCTGTCTATTGGGTATGGATTACCTTAAATCCAAACCGGAACCACCGGATATCCTCGTCTTCCTGGACGGAGATTATTCGGATTATCCGGAAGAAACACCGGATGTTGTCCGACCGATCATAGAAGATGATTACGATATGGTCATCGGGTCTCGACTGCGAGGCAGACGGGAGAAAGGGGCCATGCTGTTCCATCAAGTGTTCGGCAACTGGCTTTCGACCCGTCTGCTGCGCCTTCTGTACGGAGTTGAGTTTACAGATCTAGGTCCGTTTAGAGCCGTTAAATTTCCGAAACTCCTGGAGTTGAACATGGAAGAGAAGAAATACGGTTGGACAGTAGAGATGCAGCTTAAGGCCGCCAAACACGGGTTGAAAACGTGTGAAGTCCCGGTGAGATACCGGAAACGCATCGGGACCTCCAAAGTCTCGGGGACGATTAGAGGGACAGTCGGGGCCGGGTATAAAATCCTGGCTACCCTCTTCAAATACAGATAGACAAACCATGTCTTCCAGAAAGGCCGTACTCACCATCATCTTCATCCTGCTCTGTCTAGGCTACTTTCTCCTCGGATACGTCACTCCACGAGAGAATTTCCTCCAGTTTATCCTTCTGTATGTTCTCCTGTTCGGCGGCACCCTGTATTTACTCTGGAACCATTCCAAATCCAAGAACCTGAACATCCTGCTGCTCATGGGTATCGCCTTCCGGCTGATCTTCCTCTTGGCCACACCTCAATTGTCCAATGATTATTACCGTTTTATCTGGGATGGACGGCTGCTGGCCGACGGCACCAATCCTTACCTGGTTCTTCCAGCCGAGATGGTATTGAGTGACGATTTTATCGAAATCAACCAGGCTCAGGAGCTTTTTCAGGGTATGGGTAGACTCTCGCAGGGAAACTACACGTGCTACCCCCCTGTTCACCAGCTGTTTTTCCTGATCGCCGCCCTGATCTCTCCGAACAGCATCCTGGGAAGTGTTATTGTCTTGAGGCTGTTCCTCATCCTTTTCGATATCGGCACCGTTGCCGTTGGCTTAAGCATCCTCGAAAAAATAAATCTTCCCCGGTCCCACGTTTTATTCTATGCCCTGAATCCCCTCATCATCATCGAATTGGTCGGCAACCTTCATTTCGAAGGCGTGATGATCCTCTTCCTCTTTGTTTCTCTTTATTTCCTGCTGCGTTCGAAAAATTTCTTGTCTGCCTTATTCTTGGCCTTATCGGCTTCTGTGAAGCTAATTCCTCTCATCTTTCTGCCTCTATTCTTCAGAAAACTCAAACGGTTGGAAAGTCTGAAGTACTGTGCTGTCGTCGGAGGTCTTTCTGTTGTTCTGTTCCTTCCCTTCTGGAGCTTGCAGGCCCTCCAAAACTTCGCGAAAAGCCTGAGGCTGTACATCCAGCAGTTCGAATCCAACGCCAGCCTTTATTATATCGTTCGTCAGGTCGGTTACGCCGTCACCGGATACAACATCATCCGCACCGCGGGGTGGATCCTGGCTATTTTGGTTGCCATCGGTGTGATCATCTTGTCCCTCAGAACCAAGAATGAGCGCATCAAACACATTTTCCTGTCGATGCTCGCCGCTCTCACGATCTACTATTTCCTCTCGACCACCGTCCATCCTTGGTACATCGCCACCCTGATTGCTGTTTCGGTCTTGACTCCTGTTCGGTTTGCCTTCGTCTGGTCGATCGTCATCATGCTCTCCTACCACAGGTACAGAACCCTCCCTTACGATGAAAACCTCTGGCTCATCGCCGCAGAGTATGCGATGGTGTATGCGTATTTAATCTACGAGATCTTTTTCAAGAAGGTCCATCTCACTCTTGAAGATCAACTCAACAGGCTGAGATCATAGACCCTCCGGTTGGTCATTTAAATGAGGGAGAAAAATTATCTGAATCCTCGAGGCTTTTCCGTTGACCACAGAGCAGACACATAATAATATAGGACTATCCATGAGCGAGGATAGGCGATGATAAGAGAAGACAACCTTCGTAAATCCATACAGTACTTGAAAGAGATGGGGTTGAGAAACGAATCCATCCGCTCGATTAAGCACATCCCCTCTCAGGAAGGCCGCTACGAGGCCTACCCCCCGGAAGTCCATCCGGCGCTCGTCCAAGCACTCAAGGACAAGGGATTTTCTCGGCTGTACTCACATCAGCATCTCTCTTGGAAACTCCTTTCTGAAGGGAAGAACATTGTCGTCGTCACGCCCACTGCCTCCGGAAAAACGCTGTGCTACAACCTCCCTGTTCTCCACACCATCCTCCAAAACCCCTCCGCCCGTGCCATCTACCTCTTCCCCACCAAAGCCCTCTCCCAGGATCAGAGGGCGGAGCTAGACCAAACCATCAAACTTCTTCCCGAGGAGATCCGGATCTTCACCTATGATGGCGACACCCCTCAGGATGCGAGGAAGGCTATCCGAGCCCGTGGTCATATCATCCTCACCAACCCGGATATGCTCCACTCCGGAATCCTCCCCCATCACACCAAATGGATAAAACTGTTCGAAAACCTCGAATACATCGTCATCGACGAGCTTCACAACTATCGGGGAATTTTCGGCAGCCATTTGGCCAACGTGTTACGGCGGCTTAAGAGGATCGCCAGCTTTTACGGAAGCCAGCCAAAATTCATCCTGTCCACGGCCACAATAGCCAATCCGCTGGAAATGGCCGAAAAGATGATCGAAGAGCCGGTCAGTCTTATTGACGACAACGGAGCCCCCTTAGGAGAAAAATATTTCATATTCTACAACCCTCCCGTCGTCAACAAGTTCCTGGGGATCCGGCGCTCCTACGTCAACGAGTCCCGCCGGGTGGCCTCGATCTTCCTCAAAAACGACCTCCAGACCATCGTCTTTGCCCGGAGCCGCCTGATCACCGAGGTCCTGGTGACTTACCTCAAAGAAGAACTGGAAAAAAGAGTCGACGCGGAAGGTCTCATCCGTGGTTACAGAGGAGGTTATCTTCCTCTGAAAAGACGGGAGATCGAAAAACGCCTCAGGGAGGGAAAGATCAAGGGGGTGGTCTCCACCAATGCTTTGGAGTTGGGCATCGATATCGGCAGTCTGGACGTGGCCGTGCTGGCTGGATACCCGGGGACGATCGCCAGCACCTGGCAGCGGTCGGGCCGGGCGGGTCGCAAGGCCGGAAAATCGGCCGCCGTGTTGGTGGCCTCCAGTTCGCCGATCGACCAGTTTATCATCAACCATCCGGATTACTTCTTCTCCAAAACACCCGAGAAGGCGCTGATTAATCCCGATAACCTCTCCATCCTCGTCAGCCATATCGAGTGCGCTGCCTTCGAGCTTCCGTTCACCAAAGGAGAAAAATTCGGTAAGGCCGAAATCGAGGAAATCCTAAAATTCTTGGAGGATGAAAACCTGGTCCACCACTCCAAAGACAAATGGTTCTGGACATCGGACGCCTACCCAGCAGACGGAGTGAGCCTGAGGAGTATCAGCTCTGACAACTTTGTCGTCGTCGACACGACCAAGAAGTCTCGTGCGATCGCCGAGGTCGACTTCACCTCAGCACTGACCACCCTCCACCCCAAGGCGATCTACATGTGCGAGGGTGAGCAGTACTTTGTCGACAAGCTGGACTACGATCAGAGGAAGGCCTATGTCAAAAAAACCGATGTCGACTACTACACCGATGCCATCGATTACACCAAGATCAGGATCCTGGATGTCTTCGGCCAGAAAGGAATGCCCAAATGCACGCTTTCCCACGGAGAAGTTCACGTGGCCACCCAAGTAGTGGGTTTCAAAAAGATCAAATTCTTCACCATGGAAAACGTCGGGGCCGGAGATTTAAGTCTCCCCCAGAATGAAATGCACACCACAGCCTACTGGATAACCATCCCGGCTGATATCTTTCACACCCT
>CAYGBF010000317.1:0-4215 GCA_964348035.1 uncultured Eubacteriales bacterium
GTTTATCCAGATTTTTGCCGGTAAAACCGGACTTTCTAAGTATCTGGACCGGAGAACATTCGACCGCATTCTGGGGTTAGCTCTGGATTTTTTGGTCGTATCCGCAATCGCCTCCATCAGGTTGGATGTGTTTTTTGCTTACTTCCTTCCGTTTTCCATACTCATAGTCGTGGGCTTAGGTTGGATTATCTTTGCGACCTGGTTCATCGCCCCGCGGATGCTGCCCGACGCCTGGTTTGAACGGAGTATCACGGAGTATGGAATGCAGACAGGAGTCACTGCCTTGGGGCTTCTCCTGCTGCGCGTTGCTGATCCACACTTTAAGACGCCCGCAGCCAAATCCTTCGGCTTCAAGCAGATCCTGTATGAGCCCATGTTGGGAGGAGGATTCATCACGGCCGCCGCCCCGATACTGATCTATAATTTCGGTGTGCTTAAAACGTACACGATAGGGCTTTCCTCCATCCTCGTCGCCCTGTTAGTGGCTTTTTTCAGCGGCTGGCTTCACAAATCTAAAAAATGACGAATCACCGTTACTGGATCCATCTCGCTCGTCTCTTCCTTCACTACCGCCGGAAAGAGGCCGTTCTCTCCTGCCGGCCGGTGCGATTATGGGTGGAACCGACCAATCTCTGTAACTTCGCCTGTCTCATGTGCCCGAACTCTCTCCTCTCCGAGGAAGAGCGGGGATTCATGGCGTTTGACCTGTACAAGAGAATCATCGACGACGCCCAGAGTTTCGTCTCGGAGATAAACCTGGCTCACAGAGGCGAATCCTTCCTTCACCCCGAACTTCTCGAGATGATCGCCTATGCCAAAGATAAAAATCTCTCCGTCAGACTCCATACCAACGGCTCTTTGCTCACCGAGGAGATATCCCGCCGGCTGATCGAAACAGGATTAGACCGCCTTTCTTTTTCCTTCGACGGCTATGACCCGCAGACATACGAGAGAATCCGGAGAGGAGGCGATTTCCAAAAAACCACAGAAAACATCATCCGTTTCTTGGAGATGAAGAAGGAGACGAGGACGAAAAAACCCAAGGCCGTCATCGAGTGTATCGATTTCGAACCGGAAAAAAAGGACGATCTGAGATCCGCGAAGAAAACATTCCAAGGCCTGTTCCAGAGTCTCCCTCTGGGGCGCCTGGTCATAAAACCTGTTCACAACTGGGCGGGTCATACGAACGTCAGCAGGATAAGCAGAGGACAGGCCCTCTGTCCGCTGCCCTGGAACGCTCTGACCGTCTTCTGGAACGGAGATGTCCTGCCCTGCCCCCAGGATTTCTTCGGGCGGTATAGGCTGGGCAATATCAAAGAGACATCACTCGAAGACATCTGGAATGGTTCCAGGATGATCGCCCTGAGAAAAAGTCTAGCTAACCATGATTTAAAAAATCTCCCCTCCTGTTCACGGTGTGACCATCTGTACAGAAAAGGATTCCTCGGAGTTCCTCAGGACTACCTGTGGAGGTTCATCACCCAGAGGATGACTTAAGTAGCTGTTTTCAGCTCTTCCGGTCTTTTATTTTCTTGGCCGGGTTCCCGACGGCCACCGCATAATCAGGGATCGATTCGATCACCACAGAACCGGCCCCTACGACACATCCCTTTCCTAGAGTAACCCCATCCAAGACAGTCACCGAAGCGCCCAACCAACAGTCTTCTCCGATCTCGATCCCGCCTTTGGTCTGGGAAGGCTGGAACATGATCGGGATATCTGTTCTGTCGAAGGTGTGATTCCCGCCTGCCACCAGGTAGCAGTGGCCGGCCAAAAAGCTGTATTTTCCCACTGTGATCCGAGTCTCAGATAGAAGGGTGCAGTTGGCGGAGAGGTTCGCGTAATCCTCCAGGGTGATGATCCCTCCCTTACAGCTGAGGATGGTGTTCCGGCCGATGATGACATTCTGGCCGATGGTGACTCCTTGATTTTCCTCTCCCTTGGCATCCAAGACCGCGTAATCATCGATGGAGGAATGATCCCCGACAGTGATTTTGTGAGGATGGCGGAGGGTGATGTTCCGGCCGAAGGCCACGCCTCGTCCCGCTTTCTTGAGACACAAGGGATAGAATATCCGTCTCAAAAAAAGCCCCAAGGCTCCGGGGATCCAAGAGAACAGGAGGATGATGATTTCGTACTTGACGAACTGGAGAAAACCCTTTCTCCCGATAAAAAGATCTGAGTATTTTTTAAAGGCCGACTTTTTCTGGTCGAGCAAAGCTTTTTGGACACTGGCTTCCGGAGGTTCTCTCATCCCTCAGATAGTGTACGCCAAATCATAGAAGAGTACAAGAATTAAAGCCTGCCATCTCAGCCAGTTTGGAGGGGGAACCGATCGTCAAGGTTGACTTGAATAGAAAATCCTATTATTGTTTATTCCGCTCGGATTCCTGACCTCAACGGCAGAAAAACGATGATTAGAGACGACTGCGTCTACTTTATCGGTGAGAAGCCCTGCCGGTTTAAGAGAGTCTGCGAAGGATGCCCTGAGTATACTCCTTTTTCGATGAAAATCTTGATCATCAAAGGGAGAGCCATGGGGGATGTCCTGAGGACCACAACCCTCCTGACCGGACTCAAAAGAAAATACTCCGAAAGTCACATCACCTGGCTGGTTGACGAAGAGAGTGTCGATCTTCTCCGCCACAATCCCCTCCTCGACCGGATCATACCCTTCTGCTGGCAGGATATCCTGAGATTCCTGGGAGAAAAATATGAACTCTTGATCTGCCTGGACAAGGAAATCCCTTCCACCGCCTTGGCCACGCACATCAATAGCGATCAGAAATTCGGCTTCGGCCTGAACAGACACGGCAACTTGACGATCTTCAACAAGGCCAGTCACTACGCCTACCGGCTGGGCCTAGACGATGACCTCAAATTTCACCGAAACAAAAAAACATACCAGGAAATCATCTACGAAGCCTGTGAACTGGAGTACCGGAAGGACCGGTATATCTTCCAGCTCGTCGACGAGGATAGGAAAAAAGCACAGGCATTCTTACTAAAAGTGCAACTGAAGAAGGATAGACCATGGATCGGAATCAACACGGGATCAGGCTCTAAGTTCGAGACGAAAAGATGGCCCAGAGACCGATTTCTCGAGCTCATGAACCTGTTGACTGAAAACCAGACGGCCACAGTGTTTTTATTGGGAGGAGAAAAGGAAAAGGCCGTAAATCGATGGCTGCAGGAAAACTCCTCAGCCAAAGTCTACAACACGGGGAGTACGAACTCCTTACGTGAATTCGCCGGCATCCTCTCTTACCTGGACCTGGTCGTCAGTTCCGATTCCCTGGCTATGCACCTGGCGCTGGCTTTGGAGAAAATGGTTGTCGTGCTTTTCGGGTCCACAGCTCCTCAAGAGATTGAACTCTACGGTCAGGGTCAAAAAATTTTCGCCGGCGTCGATTGTTCCCCCTGCTTCAAAGCTCACTGCTCTGACATGAAATGCATGGAGGCGATCTCAGCCCAGGACGTTTATCAAGCGGTGCTTAAGCTGGTATGAGCCATGGCTGGCGAGAACAGAACAAGAGTAGCCATCGTTATCCCCACCTACAACGAAAAGGAAAATATCGAGGAACTCCTCGAGCGAATCCTCTCTTTGACTACCGCCTGGGATCCGACCCTCATCATCATTGATGACGATTCTCCTGACGGAACCGGGGACATCGTGACTTCTCTAGCCCAACAGGACAGACGCCTCCATCCCCTCATCCGGAAGGGAAAGAGGGGACGAGGGACAGCAGGGATCGAGGGCTTCAAGCTTGCCCTGGGTTTTAATCCTGAGTATGTGATCGAGATGGATGCCGATTTTTCTCATCGCCCTGAGGAGATTCCGCGTCTTCTCGACCAAGCCCCTGACTGGGATATCGTGATCGGCTCGAGGTTTGTCCCGGGAGGGAAAGATATCGACCGAAACCTTCTCAGAAAATTGATCACCTTCCTCGTCAGACTCTTTCTCAGAATCTACCTTAAGATTCCGGTCAAGGACATCTCTTCGGGCTTCCGGTGCTTCAACAGTAAGGTCTTAGAAACCATCGATCTCGACTCGCTGAAATCCCAGGGTCCTTCCCTTGTCCAAGAAGTTCTCTTCCGGGCCTTCCGCTCGGGGTACAGGATAAAAGAAATCCCGATCACGTTCGAAAGCCGCAAACGGGGGAAAACCAAACTCAACCTCTCCATACTCGTGAACACGCTCATCTTTAACTGGAA
>CAYGBF010000318.1:0-18587 GCA_964348035.1 uncultured Eubacteriales bacterium
ATTTTTCGGTTGATCTTGATCGCGCTGATCAGCGCAGCTGGTTATTTTTTCTCTCCGTTCAACCTAGCTCGCTATCAAGGAGCGATCGTGGGGTTTGTTCTCAGCGTCATCATCATTTACTTGGAAACGCGAATCCGAAAGAGCCAGTTTAAAATCATCTGGAGCTCGACCATCGGCACCTTTGCCGGAGTTGTTTTAGGATGGGGTCTTGGGGCCATCTACCAGACCATAGCCCAAGATAGTTCGACCACGACCTTTATCCGCATCTTCTTCCTGATCATCATGCCCTACATCGGTTTCCTAGTCGGTACTCAGAAGTTCGAGTGGCTCGACCCGAGTCATCTTTTCCGATTCTTTAAGGAAAAAAGTGTGGGCCGGAGCTACAAGATTCTGGACACGAGCGTGATCATCGATGGTCGTATCGCCGATATCTGTGACACGGCTTTCATCGAAGGATCTCTGGTTATTCCACAATTCATCTTGAAAGAGCTGCAGTTCGTGGCCGATTCCGCCGACGGGATAAAGCGCCAGAGGGGGAGGCGAGGATTGGATGTTCTGGACCGGCTCCAGAAGTCTTCTCAAGTAGCGACCATCATTTCCGAGATGGATTTTCCCGAAGTCAAGGATGTCGACTCGAAGCTGATTGAGCTGGCAAAGCATCTAGATGCTAAGATCTTGACCAATGATTTCAACCTGAACAAGGTGGCCCAGCTTCAAGGGATTCCGGTGCTCAACATCAACGAACTGGCCAATGCCATGAAACCCGTGGTTCTTCCCG
This sequence comes from uncultured Eubacteriales bacterium, assembly GCA_964348035.1. Taxonomy (GTDB): domain Bacteria; phylum Acidobacteriota; class Aminicenantia; order Aminicenantales; family Aminicenantaceae; genus CAYFXE01. The sequence goes on from CAYGBF010000318.1 coordinate 779, forward strand.
GGGAAACCTTAAAGGTGTTTATTCTCAAGGAGGGGAAGGAGAAGGATCAAGGGGTGGCCTATCTGGACGATGGAACGATGGTGGTTGTCGACAATTCGCGGAAGAAGATCGGCCAGAACGTCGATATCACCGTGACCTCGGTGCTTCAGACGACCGTCGGCAAGATGATTTTTGGCCGGTATAACGAGGATACTTGATGAGAAGAGTATCGGCCATCATCGCCGCCGCTGGAGAAGGAAAGCGGTTCGGCAGTGCCAAACAGTTTACGAAACTCAAGGGGAAGCCTGTCTTGGATTGGGTGTTGGAGACGTTCGATAGTCATGTCAAAGTGACCGATGTCATCCTGGTCGTCAAGGAAGACTGGCTGAGGGAGAAGTACATGAGCCGCTTCCAGAAGCTGTGTGCCGTGGTCCACGGAGGAGAGAAGAGGCAGGATTCGGTGATGGCCGGATTTAATCGCGTGGTCCCCGAGAAAGATGGAATCGTTCTGGTTCACGATGGGGTCAGGCCTTTGGTGGAGAAAGGCCTGATCTCTCGGGTCATCGAGGCCGCCGAAAAGGAGGGGGCCGCCATCCCCGGGATTCCGTTCGAAGACACGATCAAGCAGGTTAAAGAGGATAGGGTCTTCCGGACGCTTGATCGAACTGCGCTTGTCCGGATCCAGACTCCACAGGGCTTCTCTTATAACATCCTCGAAGAGGCTTTGGCCAAGGCCAAGGAGGACGATTTCTACGGGACAGACGAGGCGTCTCTGGTCGAAAGGCTGGAAAAAGAGGTCTGTGTTGTTGTCGGCGACACACGAAATATCAAGATTACGAGTCCTGAAGACATTCAGATAGCGGAGGCGCTTGTTGCGGATTAAAACGGGCCTTGGCTTCGATATCCACAGGCTGGAAGAAGGGAAAAAGCTTTATTTGGGGGGAATTGAGATTCCCTTTTCCAGCGGTATGGTCGGCCATTCAGACGGGGATTGTTTGATTCATGCGGTCATCGACGGATTGCTGGGTTCGGCCGGGATGGAGGATATCGGACAGATGTTCCCCGATTCCGATCCCGAGTACAAGGACATCCGGAGCACGAAACTCCTTGAAGAGACGATGCAGAGGTTAAAAAGAAAGAAAATAGAGATCGTCAATATCGATACGGTCATCATCGCCGAAAAACCGAGGCTGACTCCATTTATCTCCCAAATGAAAAAAGTCCTCTGTCCTTTTCTCGGGATCGGAGAAGAAGACCTAGGCATCAAAGCCAAAACCGCAGAAGGCTTGGGACGTATTGGAGAAGGCCAGGCCATGGCCGCCATCGCTCAGGTGCTGGTCAAGATGCCGTAAAGAAGAAAAGACAGAAGGTTTTTCAGGGGGGTGAAGAAGGTTATCTTACCATGGAAGGATAAAAAAAGAGGCTGCAGTTTTCATCCGCTTGGAAAAACTACAGCCTCTTAGTGGACAGAACTGGGTTGGATGCAAAGGCTGAATCTGCCTGTAGAGATGAAGAGTCGAAGACTCTCGATTTCCTTGAGCAACCTCTCCCAGGTTTTGATTATTGTGCTCATCATTTCGCTGTGCACGATCTTTGCCCTCACATGGAATGATGAGTGGCCTTGTTCACTTTGGTCAAGTAATTGAAGATGATCTCGTAGCCAGCCTCGTTTCCGACTTTGACCATGTCATCTGCGCCAGTGGCGGCAATCAAGCTGAAACCGGCAAAAGTCAGCAGGACGGCGGCTAGGAGAATCGCAGCTTTTGTTCTTAACTTCATCTTAACCTCCTGTATCATTTTTCTTTTTCGATTGACATAATATATACGTATGCCAGGCAAAAAAGGTTGCATCCTCGTCGGTGTCTGTCGTTCAGAATTTTCATAAAAATTGAGTTTCCTTAATCCAATTTTCATAACACTTAATTAGACACAATTTTAGTGATGCTGATTCCATCCAGGAATCCGATTGACGACTTGACTCCCTCTTTTATCGATACTAATATGAGCCTGATGGAAAAAGTGCGCGTTCGTTTTGCCCCCAGTCCCACCGGCTATCTCCATGTTGGGAACGCCAGGACGGCTTTGTTTAACTGGCTTTTTGCCCGCCAAAAAAAGGGCGCGTTTATCCTTAGGGTTGAGGATACTGATATCGAAAGATCGGCCGAGGAATACGAGGAACGCCTAAAACAAGACCTCCGTTGGCTGGGGCTGGATTGGGATGAGGGGCCGGATACCGGAGGCCCGCACGGTCCTTACCGGCAGTCCCTTCGCCTCGACACATACCAGAGATACACTCAACAGTTGTTGGAGGAAGAGAAGGCCTATTACTGCTTCTGTTCGCCTCAAGAGCTCGAGAACGAGAGAAAAAGAGCCTTAGCTGCCGGAGAGATGCCCGTTTACAGCAGGAAATGCAGGGATATTCCTCGAGATGAAGCCGTCCGTCGAGTTAGTGAAGAAGAGCCAGCTGTCGTTCGGCTGAAAACACCTGGTGATGGAGAGCTCCTTTATGAAGACCTCGTACGGGGAAAGTTGGTCTTCGACCTGAAGCTCACCGGAGATCCCGTGCTCGTTCGCTCCAACGGTCTCCCGGCCTACAATTATGCTGTCGTCATCGACGATCACTTGATGGCCATCTCTCATGTCATCAGGGGCGAAGACCACATTTCCAACACACCCCGACAGATCTTAACTTACGAAGCCCTCGGCTTTCATCCCCCTGAGTTTGCCCATCTGTCGATGGTCATGGGATGGGATAACACCCGTCTGAGCAAGCGTCACGGAGCTACGGCTGTCGACCAGTTCGAAAAGCTAGGGATTCTTCCCGGCGCCTTGTTTAACTACCTGGCTCTGTTGGGCTGGGCGCCTCCGGAAGACCGGGAGATTTTGACAATACAGGAGCTGGTCGAACTCTTCAATCTGGGGAGAGTCAGCCGTTCCTCGGCGATATTCGACTATGAGAAACTTTTTTGGATCAACCGCCAGCACATGAAGAACCTTCCTTCGCAGCAAAAAGCAGAAATGGCCTACCCCCACTTTACGGAGAAAGGTCTGCTTCCTGATGATATGAGCCAGGCTCATCGGGTCTGGTTCGAGGAGGCGGCGGATATATTGATCGAGCGCGTGGATAAATTTTCAGATCTCCCAGAGGAGTTTGCCCTTCTTTTTGATTTTTCTCCCTCGAACATGGAAGAGGAATCCAGGCAGGCGATGACTACAGAGTGTGCTTCAAAAGTGATAGAGTCCTTCGGAGAGAAGATAAGTCGGCTTGACAGCTTTGACTATGATCAGTTTTCGCGGATCACAAAGGATATAAAACAGGAGACAGGGTGTAAAGGAAAAGATCTATACCATCCTCTGAGGGTGGCCCTGACCGCCAAGGTCTCTGGCCTTGACTTGGATAAATTCATCACCCTGGTTGAGAAAGGCTCCCAGCTTGAGTTTCCCCGACCGCTGAAAAGTTGTGCCCAGCGGGTGGCCGAAATGCAAGCCTTTTTGAAATCATCAAGGAGTTCGGAGTGAGGACCATGAATAAGGCAGAAAAAAAAGACACTGTAACTACCTTAGATTTTATCCGGACCATCATCGAAAAAGACCGGAAAAACAACAAACATGAAGGCCGCGTTCACACCCGGTTTCCTCCCGAGCCGAACGGCTATCTCCACATCGGCCATGCCAAATCTATCTGTATAAACTTCGGACTGGCCGAAGAGTACAAGGGGCTGTGCAACCTGCGATTTGATGATACCAACCCCATCAAAGAGGAGGAGGAATACGTCGAATCTATCAAGGAGGATGTTCGCTGGCTCGGTTATGATTGGGAAGATAGGCTGTATTTTGCCTCCGATTATTTCGACCAGTTGTACGAGTATGCCCTGAAGCTGATCAAAGACGGGAAGGCCTACGTCTGCGATTTGAACCCCGATCAGATTCGGGAATACCGGGGCACCTTGACTGAGCCTGGCAGAGACAGTCCCTTCCGGAACCGATCGATCGATGAGAACCTGGACCTTTTCGAGCGGATGCGAGCGGGCGAATTCGAGGAGGGATCACGGACGCTCCGGGCTAAGATTGACATGAGTTCAGGAAACTTGAACATGAGAGATCCGGTGATGTACCGCATCGTCAAGGCCTCTCATCACCGGACGGGCGATAAATGGTGCCTCTATCCCACCTACGATTGGACCCACGGCCAATCGGATTCCATCGAATGGATTACCCATTCCATCTGTACGTTGGAATTCGAGGATCACCGTCCGTTGTATGACTGGTTTATCGAACAGCTCGGCATATTCCCATCCCGACAAATCGAGTTTGCGCGGCTGAACCTCAGCTACACGGTGATGAGCAAACGTAAGCTTCTGGAGCTGGTCCAGGAAGGGCGTGTGGCCGGCTGGGATGATCCGCGGATGCCGACCATATCGGGTTTGCGGCGGCGGGGATACTCGCCCGAGGCCATCCGGAATTTTTGTGAGCGCATCGGAGTCGCCAAAAGAGAGAGCGTGGTCGACATCGCTCTTCTTGAGCACTGCCTCCGCGAAGACCTCAACAAGCGATCTCCACGGGTGATGGCTGTTTTACGGCCTCTCAAAGTGGTCATCACTAACTATCCTGAGGGTCAAGTAGAGGAATTGGAAGCCGAGATCAACCCTGAGGATGAAAGCATGGGGACACGCAAGATTCCCTTTTCCCGAGAGCTGTACATCGAGTACGGCGATTTCCGCGAAGATCCGCCGAAAAAGTTTTTCCGGCTCTCACCGGGACGGGAAGTGCGCCTCAAACACGCCTATTACATTAAATGCGAGAAGGTTATCAAGGACCAGAAAACGGGCGAAATCATCGAGCTCCACTGCACGTATGATCCTGAAACCAGAGGAGGATGGTCCAAGGACGGCCGGATGGTCAGAGGAACGCTGCACTGGGTCTCGGCTCCGCATGCTCTCGAGGCTGAGGTCCGACTGTACGACCGGCTGTTCACCAAAGAAGATCCGATGGAAGAGAGCGATGTCGATTTTAAAACATACCTCAATCCCGATTCACTGGAAGTGCTGGAATCCTGTCGGGTTGAGCCGAGTCTGGTCGGGGCTAAAGCAGGAGACCGCTTCCAGTTCCTGAGGCAGGGATACTTCTGTGTTGACCCCGACTCAAAACCCGAAAAACGTGTCTTCAACCTCACGGTTTCCCTCCGTGATACCTGGGCTAAGATCGAAAAAGCCCAGAAAAAAAGCTAGAAAAAAAACAAAACGGGGACAATCCCCCTTTTTCCCAAGTTAAAAGATAAGAGGATTAAAGAATGTCCGAAATCAAAGGGAACAGCCATTTTAGACTCATGTCCTTTTCGCTGTGGCTCCGGGATCTCTTCTTTTCTCCCGCGAAGAAACTGCAGAAGGCGGGTTTAAAACCTGGAAATCAGGTACTCGATTTCGGCTGCGGCCCGGGAAGCTTTTCCCTGGCCGCGGCCAGCATCGTCGGCCCATCGGGAAGGGTGCATGCCTTGGATATTCATCCTCTGGCCATTCAGAGGGTGAAGATAAAAGCTGCGAAAAGCGGTCTTCAGAACATCAAAACCATCTCCTCTGACCGAGCCGCGGGGCTTGCGGACCAGAGCATGGATTTTGTCATCCTCAACGATGTCCTTCACGAGGTGGATGACCCGGACGCCATCTTATCTGAATTACACCGAGTCTTGAGACCCGAGGGGACACTATTCTTCAGCGACCATCACATGAGTGAAAAAGACGCCCTGACCAAACTGACTCAGGCAGGACTCTTCCGGTACTCCCGCAAGGGCTACAAGGCCCACCTTTTTTCCGCGCGTCATTCCAGCACCAGCCTTCGCTAGCACAGGCTACGCTTGAATGACATGCAGATTTCTGCTTTCGCAGGAATGCAAAAGACGAATTGTGTATAATAAAATTGAGAGTTAGCCTAAAGGAGTACAGAATGAGAAGAATTACGATCCTTTCTGTAGGACTTATCATCCTGTCGTCCTGCTTCCTGTGGGCCGGAAGCATGGATGTCACCGCCCAAGAAACCTTTAAGATGCTCCAGAATCCAGCGACGTACATCGTCGATGTGAGGACGATCGCGGAATACGTCTTCGTCGGGCACCCCGAAATGGCCACCAATATTCCCCTTCTTTTCTGGAACGAAAACGAGCAGAAGATGGAAGCCAACGAGAACTTCATCGAGGATATAAAGGCCAAGTTCAAGCCCGAAGACACCCTGATTTTGATGTGCCGGAGCGGCGGAAGAAGCGAGAGAGCCATGGGCTTACTCAAGGCCAGTGGTTTTAAAAGTGTCTTCAACATGAAGTATGGCTTCGAAGGCGAGAAAGATCCCCAAGGCTACCGTTCGGTGAACGGATGGAAAATCAGTGGGCTCCCCTACACGTACAGTTTGAGCGAAGATCTGGTCTATAAGTCTAAATAAATATTCCTCAGACCGGCTGAATCTGAGCAGAGGCTTGGCAGCTCCTTTTTCATCCTCTTCTTCCCATCACCTCCCTTTCCTCATTTGAATTGAGCCCCGGATATGATATAGATTATAGGCGATATTCGGGAATTGCAGAGTAGAAAAGATATGACCAGAATCAGTCGTCTCAACCCGATCCTGGAGATCATCCGATCCTCTCCAGACCGCATCCAAAAGATATGGATACAGAGAGATAAACAGGAAGGTAAATCTCAAGATATCATCCGACTGGCCAAAGCCAGGAACATTCCGCTTCTCTTCGTTTCTAAAAAAAGGCTCGACCAGATCGACAGAGACCACCAGGGAGCCGTGGCTGTCGTCGCGGCCAAGGAGTTTGTATCCCTCTCTTCGATCCTCGCTTCATCCGGAGTTCCCTTCCTTGTCCTGCTCGATGGAGTGGAGGATCCTCAAAACCTGGGAGCGATTATCCGGTCTGCAGAAGGGGCCGGCGTCGATGGAATCATCCTGCCGGAAAGAAGGGCAGTAGGATTGACGCGTACAGTGTCTTCGGTCTCTGCTGGTGCTGTTGAACATGTCAAAATCGCCCGGGTAAAAAATCTCGCCAGAACCATTGATGACCTCAGGGAAAAGGACATTTGGATCGTGGGCGCCGAAGGAAGTGCCCCCGAACCCTGGTGTGAATTCGATTATACACTTCCCGTAGCCCTTGTCCTGGGCTCCGAAGGCAAGGGCTTGCGTTCCCTGATCAAGAAAAAATGTGACAAGATTCTGTCGATTCCTCTCCTCGGCCGAATCACCTCGCTCAACGTTGCCTCTGCCGCATCTGTATTCTTTTTTGAAGTTGTCAGACAGAGGGTTAAAAAGAAAAGCAAAAGAGGTTGAATAAAATGATGAGAATAGGCGTAGTTATTGTCGTTATAGACGGAGATAACGAGAAGTGCCTCAAGAAAGAGCCTGGGAGAGAAAACTCGTCATCTACGGGGTACGAACGGAGATGAACGAGGGGAAGACTCTATCCGAAAAGGCCCTGTTGAAGCTTGCCCAGGCGGGAGATAGAGAAGCTTACGGCGAGATCGTCCGAAAATACATGAAATCGGCCTATTACATCGCGTTGGCTGTCGTTCACAATCATCAAGACGCACTCGACCTATCTCAGGAGGCATTTGTCAAGGCCTTCCGGAATATCAAGAAATTTGACACGGATAAGGCGTTTTTCCCCTGGTTTTACAGGCTGATGAAAAATCTCTGTCTCGACCATCTGAAAAAAGTCCGTCGTCGGGTTGAAGTCCCGCTCGAAGAAAGCCTGGTATCCTGTGAAGACGAAAAAAATAGAGAAGTGAAGGCCACGCTGTGGAGAGGAATAGCCGCCCTGCCTTTTGAACAGAGGGAGCTGATCATTCTTCGCTATTTCCAGCAGTTTTCTTACCAAGAGATCGCAGAAATAACCGCCAAACCCGTGGGAACCATCATGTCTTCCCTGTACTACGCTAAGAGGAAACTCAAAGAAATCCTTGCCGGACACCTGGGCTTCGGGCGAGAGAATAAAAGGGAGAATTGAATGGGCTACCAAGATCATCAGAAAATGAAAGAGCTCATTTCTTCGTATATTGATGGAGAATTGAATGAAACACAAAGAAAATCCGTCGAAAATCATCTGAAGGAATGTCCGGAATGTCAAAAAGAATTCGAAGAGATGAGAAAGCTTGAGGAGGTGATGGGTAAAATGGAACTTAAAAAACCCCCGAAAGAAACTTGGCAGGTTTATTGGTCTTCCGTGTACAACCGCCTGGAGAGAGGCATCGGGTGGATTCTTTTATCCATCGGCGCTATAATTCTTCTGTTTTTCGGCGGATACAAAGCGGTCGAAGGAATCATCCAGGACCAGACCACTCCCCTGCTTCTAAAGGTCGGGATTCTGGTGGCCATGGCAGGACTGGTCATTTTGCTTGTGTCTCTGCTTAGGGAGCGTCTTTTTGTCCGCAAAAAGGAAAGGTACAAGGAGGTCGAAAAATGATTATGGTCACGACTGATTTCGTGCCGGGAAAAGAGATTAAGAAGAACATAGGCCTGGTCAGGGGTAACACGATCAGAGCCCGCCACATCGGGAAGGATATCACTGCCTTCCTGCGGAATGTCGTCGGAGGAGAAATAAGGGATTACACGAAGATGATGGCCGAATCCCGGGAACAAGCCATCGATCGGATGATAGAGGAAGCGGAAAGCAAGGGGGCAAATGCCATCATCAACGTCCGGTTCACCACCTCGATGATCATGCAGAGTGCCTCCGAGATTTTAGCCTACGGCACAGCGGTTATCGTCGACTAAATTAAAGCAGGAAAAGAGCCACTAGAGGAATGACCAAGAAAGCCCTATATATTTTATTTCTTTCCTTATTTATATTTTGTTTCTCTCTCTTTTCCTCGTCCGCCGGGGATTCGACCGAAAAAGGGGCCTACTCCATCTATTTCATGGATGAGAAGGTCGGCTACGAGGAATACACCTGGGAAGAGGATGAGAACGGTTACCATCTTTCTGTCAAAGGGCGGATGACCAAACCCGCTGATATGGAAATCGAAAAACTGGATATTCATCTGGATAAGAATTTTATCGCCAGCTCCTTCACCTTTAAGGGATCAGTCAACGGAGTGCTGCAGGAGGTTTCCAGCCTGATTTCAGAAGGAGAGGTCAACAACACGATAAGAGTCGCTGGCCAAACGAGTCAGAGCTCAGTCAAAATCAGGAGAGATGCATTTCTCCTCCCCAATCCCGTATTCTCTCCTTATTTGGTCCTGGCCAAGAAATTTAGGTGCACCCTCGAAGAGGAAATAGAACTGTCCGCCTACATCATCCCTCAGCTCGAAAACATCTTCACTCTCAGCCCCGTTGAGGAAGCGCCCTGCTCCTTGATCATGCAATTGAGCGGCATAAGGATCGAGCTTCAGACAGATGAAGAGGGCAATCTCATCTCTCTCTCTGTCCCCGCTCAGAGGCTTGAGGTCCTAAGGACCGCTTTTTAGGAGCAATCAAGTCCTCAAAAAAGACAAGGCCATTAAGCATAACGAAAAATTCCTAAAGCTTTGGAGGGATGCTGATCCTGGTATTGCGGAAGTTGTGGAGGCTAAGAAGAGATTGACCTTGCTTAAAAGTAAAGATCAATAAATCTAATAGATTAACCTCACATATTCCTTTATCTCTAGGTAAGTCGTTCAAAAAACAGATGAAATAAATTATTGACAAATCAAAGGTATAGATATATATAAATAAGCAAAGAAAAGTATAGTTAGATTAAATATATCGAAAAATGCGCTCAATTTGGCTGGGAAGTAAGATCATTTACCAGTATTCTTTGGATGATTTACAGGAGAAACTGGAAATTTCTAAGGTGACAGCGCTTAAATTGGTCCAATCGGGGCGGATTAAAGGCCAAAAGATAGGAAGACGGTGGTGGATTAACGAGGAAGACCTAGTTGCTTTCCTAGAAGGTAAGAGTGAGAGCGAATAGCCATATAAGGAAGATTATAGGAATAATTTATTCTTTTTCAAACAGTTAGGAGAATTGTGCATGTTCAAGACTCTTGACAGAGATTCGGGCAACTCTATAGAATAGACGGGACTCAATGACTGCACCGAATAAAAAGATGAATAAAGAAAAAAACTACTACCAGCTGGAGAAAAACATAATCTCTATCAAAGAGCAGATTGATGAGATTGAGGCTGGAGAGGAGACAGAGGCCAAAGAAAAAGTCACGAAGCTTCGTGGAGACATCAAGAAAGAATGGGATAAAATCAGTCCGCGATTGACGGCGCTTCATATCGTTCAGATCGCCCGCCATCCTCAGCGACCCTATACTCTGGATTATCTTGACTATCTCACAGAGGATTTTATCGAGCTTCATGGCGACCGCAGAGCCGGCGACGATCCCGCCATCGTGTCTGGGATAGGACGATACAGAGGACGAACCGTAGTTTTTATCGGACACCAGAAAGGCCGGAGAACACAAGAGAGGATAGAGAGGAATTTCGGACAGCCCAAACCGGAGGGGTACCGGAAAGCCCTCCGGGTGATGAGGCTGGCGGAAAAGTATGGATTCCCGGTTGTCACTCTCATAGATACTCCTGGTGCTTATCCCGGGATTAAGGCCGAAGAACGAGGACAGGCTGAAGCGATCGCTCACAACCTAAGGGAGATTTCCAAGCTGGAAGTGCCGGTCATCAATATCGTCATCGGTGAAGGAGGAAGCGGAGGAGCCTTGGCCATCGGAGTCGGCGATGTGCTCCTGATGTTGGAAAATTCCTTCTATTCGGTGATTTCGCCCGAAGGTTGTGCAGCCATTCTCTGGAGAGACCAGAGTGCGGCGGCCAAAGCTGCGGAGAATCTGAAGATTCGGGCCCAAGATTTACTGGAACTGGGGATAGTCGATAAAATCATTCCCGAGCCGCCTGGAGGTGCCCACGTCGATCCTGAGAAGACATTCAAGAATGTAGACAAGCAGTTGAATATGACATTAAAAAGGCTGGAACAGAAAGGTACCGAAGAACTATTAGAGGAAAGATACCAGAAATTCAGAAAGATCGGAGTTTTTGCCGAAAAATGAGCGAGAAAAAAAGAATTGCAGCCATCAAAGGAACAAAGGACATCCTTCCTAAAGAGGCCAGAAAATGGCAGAGGGTAGAAGCCACAGCTAAGCGCATCTTCGAACTCTACGGATACAGAGAGATCAGAACCCCGATCTTCGAAGCCACAGAGCTTTTCGAGAAAGGCACCGGAGAAACATCGGATATCGTCATCAAAGAGATGTACACATTCCAAGATAAAGCCGGCCGTTCCCTCACCCTCCGCCCAGAATACACTCCTTCGATCGTCCGCTCGATCATCGAGCACCGCCTCCATCTCAAGCCTGATCCGCTGCGGTTTTATTTTATCGGCCCGATGTTCCGGTACGACAAACCCCAGAAAGGTCGCTACCGACAGTTTCACCAGATGGATATCGAGGTCTTCGGGGAGAAAGGGCCGGCCGTGGATGCGGAGATAGTGGAAATGGCCGATCACCTCCTAAAAGCCTTAAAAATCACCGAGACGGAGATATTGGTTAATTCTGTCGGATGTCAGGAGTGCCGTCCGAACTACCTCAAAGAACTAAGAAATGCGGCTGAGAAGAAGAGAGTCCTTCTTTGTCCGGACTGCCAGAGGAAGATCACGACCAATCCGTTGAGGATTTTCGACTGTAAGGTGGAAACTTGTCGAGAGGCGGCCCGAGAGTTCCCGAAGATTACGGATTTTCTCTGCCCGGAATGTGAGGAGAATTTTGACAGATTTAAATCACACCTGGATTCCTTCAAGATTGCCTATATTGTAGAGCCTCGCCTCGTCAGGGGTATTGACTACTATACGAGGATAACATTCGAAATCATCTCAGCCAAGCTGGGAGCTCAGGATGCGATCCTTGGCGGTGGTCGGTATGACGACATGATGAAGGTTTTTGGAGGACCGGATATCTGCGGCACTGGGTTTGCGGTCGGGATGGAGAGGCTTATCTCCCTTGTCCCGCATACCAAAAGAAGCGAGGATTTCCTGTACCTGGCTTTCATGGGTGATGAAGCCCAGAAGCAGGGAATGGCCCTGGCCCGGTTCCTGAGGCAGAAAGACGTCGAATGCTGGATGGAATACAAAGAACGAAGCTTGAGGAACCAGATGAGCCGGGCTAACAAGCTGGGAGCCAGTTGGGTGTTGATCGTCGGGGAAGAAGAAATTCGGAGCAAGAAATACCAGCTGAAGAACATGACCACCGGTGAGCAGGTGGAGGTCAGTCAAAAGGACATCATCAAAATTCTCCGTGAATTGTCCTAGAATAATTCTGTTCTCATAAGAGGTAAAGACGTATGAAAGCTGAGAAACCGTCTGCTTGGAAAAGAACGATGTACTGCGGGGAACTCCGCGCCGCCCATGTGGGTCAAGAAGTCATCCTTAAAGGCTGGGTTCACAGACAAAGAGATTTGGGGCATCTGGTCTTTATCGATCTCAGGGACAGGGAAGGCTTGGTCCAGGTCGTGGTTCCCTCGGACAAGGCTGAGCTTCTCGACAGAGCCAAGGGTGTCAGGATGGAAAACGTCTTGGCCGTCAAAGGCGTTGTCAAAGAACGAGATCCCAAGTCGAAAAACCCTAATATACCTACGGGCGAGATCGAGGTCGTCGCCGGTGATCTTACAGTCTTGAGCACAGCCAAAGTTCCACCGTTCGTGATCGCCGACCCGCCCCAGGCTTCAGAGGAATTACGCTTCAAACACAGATACCTCGACATGAGGCGGCCTTCACTGCAGCGGAACATCAAACTCCGACACCATGCGGCTCTCTGTGTCCGGAACTACATGAGTGAAAACGGCTTCCTGGAGATAGAAACCCCTTTTCTCACCAAATCCACGCCTGAAGGGGCGCGGGATTACCTCGTCCCCAGCCGGATGTACAAGGGTCGGTTCTATGCTCTTCCCCAGTCTCCTCAGATTTTCAAGCAGATATTGATGATCTCGGGTTTTGACCGGTATTTTCAGATCGTCCGCTGTTTCCGAGACGAGGACCTGAGAGCGGACCGTCAGCCGGAGTTTACACAGATCGATATCGAGATGAGCTTTCCCGAGGAGGCGGATGTCTTCGAGCTTAACGAAGGGTTGATGGCGGCAGTTTTTAAGATTATCGGCGTGGAAGTAGAGCGGCCGTTTCCACGCTTAACTTACCAGGAGAGCATGGACAAATACGGAACAGACAAGCCCGATCTGCGCTTCGGGATGGAAATCCAGGATCTGACAGAGATTGGCTCGAGTCTGGAGTCAGAGATTATCAAGAAAGCCCTCGCGGCGGGTGAGGTTCTCAAAGGACTGGTGCTGGAGGGAGGCGGAGGATATTCGCGCAGCCAGCTTGATAATTTTAATAAAAAAGCCCAGGAACTCGGGGGCAAAGGAGTCATCGGGATAAAGAAGACCGGTGGATTCAAGTCATCTCTTAAAGTCGAGGAAGCGAGTCTTAGCCTTATCTGGACAAAACTCCAGGCTAAGGATGAGGATTTAGTCATACTGGTCGCCGACGAGCGGGAAACGGTAGTCAAAGTTCTAGGGGAGCTGAGAGAGGACTTTTATCGGAATCAAGGAGAAGATGAGAAACTCTACAAGTTTGCCTGGGTGACGGATTTTCCCCTGCTGGAATGGAGCGAGGAGGAAGGTCGCCTCGTGTCCATGCACCATCCGTTTACTTCTCCTCGTGAGGATGATTTGGAGTTTTTGGAAAAGGAACCCCAAAAAGTCAGGGCCAAGGCCTATGATTTAGTCCTGAATGGCGTGGAAATTGGCGGCGGTTCTATCCGGATCCACAACCTTGACATCCAGAAGAGAGCGTTCAAAGCCCTCGGCCTGTCCGAGGAAGAGGTGGAAGCCAAATTCGGGTTCTTCTTGGAGGCCCTCGAGTATGGCGTGCCTCCTCATGGCGGGATTGCTCTGGGTTTTGACCGGATTGTCATGATTTTAGCGGGAGAGGAGTCCATCCGGGAGGTTATTCCTTTTCCGAAGACGACCAGCGCTCTCTGTCTACTCACAGGCTCGCCCGCCAGGGTGGACGATAAGCAGCTCGGAGAGCTCGGGTTGAAGAAAATCAAGAACGATTAGGTTCCTTTAGGTCAAACATCACACCCGCATTTCTTCCGGCGAAGGATTTCCACCTGTTCTTCTGGTGTGTCGACGAATTCGTTCTGCTGTTCTTTTCCCCGGGCCTGACGAAGATCAAGGGGTGTTTTATGGCTGTAGCCCCTGTTTTTCATCTCCAAAACCAGGGCCTCATGCCTGAGGAAGAGGGCCCTTAATTTGCCCTTCCATCTGAGTGTTTCCGGGTGCTTGGAAAAGCCTTTTTTGTTTTGAGAGAGGATGTTCCACAGGGCGTGGAGCTCGCTGTGTTCCCCGAGCAGATGCTGACGGCAGAGCTTGTCAGGAAGGATGTCCCAAATTCTCATCAAGATCCTCTATTTTTCTTCCAGTTTGATCTCAAGATCAGGATTATACAGATACACACCTGAATCTATGGGGTCGTAGTAAAGGCCGATGGCCTTTACCTTAACTCCTACCCTGGCAGCCCCAACCAATAGCTCGCTGAGCAGAGGATCGGCTTCCCTGTTGGGCTTAAAAGCCTTCACCTGAGGAAGGGCAGCCATGAACAGGATGAATGCTTCTCCGCCCTGGCGAACATACTCTGTGATTTCTTTGATGTGCCTTTGACCTCGCTCCGAGGGGCAGTCAGGATACATGGCCTGCTGGTTTTCCCTCAGGACGGCACTCTTAACCTCGAGAAAGACTTCTTGGTTTCTGCATTCCAGGAGATAATCAATCAGGGATGTCCCCAGCATGGCGTTTCTCTTGATCAGCCGGCATCCCTTGAGCCAAGGGATGAGATGAGTCCTCAACGCCATTTCGAAGGCCTTCATCTGAAGCTGGGTGTCGATCAAGGCGCCCAGGCCCCTCTCCCCTACCGCGAACAGCTTGGCGTCCGTCTTGATCAAATTCTTGCTCGGGTAGCAAAAGGCCTTTCTTCCTTTGATCATGAATTCGGAGAGTCGTCCCGTGTTGTTGATGTGGGCCCTGTAGGTTTGGCCTTTGATCTCGATCTTGACCACAAACCTGTTAAGCCGTTCGAAGATCCGACATTCTCGGGCCTGTTCGATACGGAAGATTCTTGTTTTTTGATTCATTTTCATTGATGGGGATGACCCCCATCTCCTAAGAACTTCCAGATTTTACGCATTTTTAAGAAGAGAAACAAATAAATAACCCAGTCTTCCGTTTCGAAAGAGTAGAAATGGATCAGAAAGTTGCATATAATTTGACTCTACCTTTTGTTTTTAGGATGTTTTTTCAATGATAAAAATGCCGAGATGTAAAGCCGCCGTCATTGTTGTAATGATGCTTCTTGTCTTTTCATCGGCTGTGGCCGATGACAGAACAGATGAAGTCGATAAGCTCTTTTCCCAGTGGGATAAGCCAGGCTCGCCAGGATGTGCATTGGCCATCGTCCAAGATGGACGAATCATCTACAAAAAGGGATACGGCCTGGCCAACCTGGAGAACGATGTGCCCATCACTCCCGAGAGTGTCTTCTACATCGGCTCTGTCTCTAAGCAATTCGTGTCCTTCTGTATCGCCCTCTTGGTCCAGGAGGGGAAGCTCTCGTTGGATGATGATATCCGGGAGTATGTTCCTGAAATGCCTGACTACGGGACCCCGATCACCGTCCGCCATCTCATCCACCATACGAGCGGCCTTCGTGATTACCTCGAACTGGAAGGGATCGCGGGCATCCCGATGGGCCGTTATCACGAACAGGACGTTATTGAGCTTCTTGCCCGTCAGAAGGAGTTGAATTTCCAGCCCGGTGAACAATACCTCTACAGCAACTCGGGGTATTTTCTTCTGGCTGTGATCGTCAAAAAAGCCAGCGGAAAGTCTCTCCGCCGGTACGCAGAGGAGAAGATCTTCAAACCCTTAGGAATGAAAAATTCTCATTTTCACGATGATTACAGGAGGCTGATAAAGAACAGGGCTTCCGGCTATTTCCCGGCAGGCAAGGAGAAATTCAGGAATTTCATCACCACCTTTGATTGTGTCGGCTCGGGTGGCTTGTACACTTCGGTGGAAGATATTTATCTCTGGGATCAAAACTTCTACCACCATAAAGTCGGCGGCCAGGAGGTGTTCGACCTGATGCATACTCCGGGAACACTCAACAGCGGTAAAAGGATCGATTATGCCTTTGGTCTCTCGGTCGGAGATTACAGGGGATTAAAAACCGTGAGTCACGGAGGGGCTTTGGGAGGCTACAGATCGGCGATTCTCCGATTTCCTGAACAGAGATTTTCTGTGATCTGTCTGTTCAACCTCAGCCTCGTCGTCCCGATGGGGCTGGCCCGGAAGGTTGCGGACATCTTTCTGGATGGTCAGTTCAGGGACAAACCGGAATCAGAAGTCAAGCCCGCCGATAAGCCTCAGTTCATAAAACTCTCGGAAAGAAAACTCAAGGAGAAAGTGGGGGCCTATATCGACCGCAAAACAATCAATGTCAGAAATGTTTTGTTTGAGAATGGACGCTTGGTCCTTAAATCTTCAGGAAGGAAATTTTCCTTGGCAGCGGTCAGCGAGTCAGAATTTTTTTTGGTGGATACACCTTACGAAGTCACCATCAAGTTTGAAAAGCAAGGCAAGGGCAAGCCGATGCTCCTTCACATCTACGAGGAAGATGATCCGCCGGTGACTTGTGAAGCGTTCGAACCGATCGACCTCTCAATCGAGCAGCTCAAAGTATTCGAAGGAGATTATCACAGCGAAGAGTTACAGGTATCCTTCCGGATCGCTCTCGAGAAGGGAAAACTCCGCTTTAGCCACAAAAACGTTCCCGTCTTTCCGCTCAGGCTCGTGGTTCAAGATAAATTTACGTGCGGTCGTTATAAAATTCACTTTACTCGTGATGATGAGAAAGAGATTGCAGGATTCAGGCTGGATGCTGGTCGGGTCAAAAACCTTCGCTTCGTCAAGGAATCGTAGAGGTCCGGGTTTCTATCTCCTGGAAATTCTTAATAAATCTTCTTTTTCCGATCTTCCTCTTTTCAAGCAGTGGACGAGAATGTTTTCTTCTTCGTCTGTTGTTCCGTAAAAGATATAGTGCTTTGAAATTCTCAAGTTTCTGGCTTCAGTCGTTATCTGGGCTAAGGAATTTCCTCCTTCATCGAGCAGCCAATACTTTATGTTCTGTTCATCCTCACTCCAGCGTCCTGAGACCAGAATGTTCCCCTCTGGCGTAAGAGCGATCCCGCTGAGGTTAGGCCTTTTTTCGTAGATGGATTTTTTGTATTTTTCGATCACTCTTCCGAACCGGTTATACCAAGTTTTATCCCTGAAGCTCTCCTTCCTCCATTCCTTCCATCGGGCCAGGTCCTTCTTGGTGACCTTTTCGGGTTCAGGGAGAGGAGTTTCGATTTCCCCCACCACCTTCCCATCGTAATCAATGACTTTTAGTTTCGTGCTCAACCCATCAGAAAAAATGACGGTCTCGTTCTTGAACGGACTCCAAACAAAGACAGGTATAAACGGAATTCCTAGATCAGCACCCTGATCATAATAGGATATCCTGGAGTAGTGGCTTTTTCTTATAATCCGGGAGAGGATTTTTCCCTCGGCATCAAGGGTCATGAGTTCCTCTGGAAAACGCTGTAAAAAGTAGTCCTTTTTCTTTTCCGGCCTTCCCACAAAGGAAAACTGAATCAGGAAACGGTCTCTGGGCAATGAAACCGCTCTGTCGACGCCAAAACGTTCTCTTATCCCAATCTTTTTGACTTTAAGGAATTCGCCCGACAAATCCACTAGAGTGATCCAC
>CAYGBF010000319.1:0-4772 GCA_964348035.1 uncultured Eubacteriales bacterium
GCAAAACTCTCTCCCAAGGTGTCGTACGAGGTGGCCGGATCAGCCTGTATTTCTCCCTCCCTGGCCACGACTCTTTCCTGACTCTGGACCATGAGCGAGGTTTCGGCGCCGGCGGCTTCGGCGATCCCTTCATAAACGGAGAATTCGCTCTCTCTGTTTTCCAAGACTCTCAAATAGTAAAGTCCTTCTTCCAAGATATAAAACGAAGCATCCGGAGTATGAATCTCAAAATCCTTCTCTCTCTCCAGAGAGTTTACTCTCAAGAAAACTTCCCCTGAAAGAAGATGAAGTCTAATCTGGTTGTCTCCTCTCTTGGGAAGACTAGCGAAATCTACCTGAGTATGGCTGTTGATACGAAGATAATTTTTTCGGCCGAAATGGACTTCCGCTCGTCCTTCACGAGTCCCGAGTTTATCGCCTTCGATCAGGACAAGGTTCACAACACCCTCTTCATAACCGAGGTCTCCGGTTCTTTGGATATAGACATCGCCGTTGACATAGCTTAATCGTGAGTAGCTGTAACTGTAGTATTCTCCTTGGGGAGAAGAGAACACAAAACCGCATAAAAAAGCGAAGGAAACAAAAAACATTGAAATCTTTCTCATCTCTCCTCCTTTCCGTTATAAACTTCTGCAAAATACATGCCAATCCTCCCTGCCTGGAACTGCCTTGAGAAGGAACTTTGATTGTCCTTGTTTCAGGACAGTTGGCAGCATTATAAGTCAGGAGAAGATGACGTCGGTGGTTCTTCGAAACGTCAAGATGAGGGAGGATCGAGGTTAAAAGGCCTAGAACTGACTAGGATGCCTTATCTATAAGGGAAAGGTGGAGAGAGCCTTCCTGATGGATAAGGGACCTAGGGGTGAGCTCAGGGAGGATGAATCTCTAGGATGGGGAAGGATGTAGCCTATTTAAGGCTACTCCTTCCTCTTCTTGGGTCTTATCTGACCGGTCTCGTCAAATTCGATGGGGCGAGAAACGAAAAGGATACTAGGCTTTCTTCAGGATGGGCATGCCGGTTCTTTCAGTCTCGACAGCC
This sequence comes from uncultured Eubacteriales bacterium, assembly GCA_964348035.1. GTDB lineage: Bacteria > Acidobacteriota > Aminicenantia > Aminicenantales > Aminicenantaceae > CAYFXE01. Next base: position 1,040 of record CAYGBF010000319.1, read on the forward strand.
TGGTATCCGGCGGGAACGGCATCCATGGCTCCGTCTCTGATATCACGGGCGAAATAATAGATTCTCTGCATCCGGCCGCCCTTGAGGTTGACATCCTTGTAATGAAGATAGTAGGTTACCCCTTTTGAGTTTGTGAATTCATACGCCATCTTTCAAACCTCCGAAATTAATTTATGGGATTAAAAATGGTATCCAATACTCAGCCCGAATAGATGGGCTGTTGTCGAATAGGTCCCTGCTCCCAGGTTAACACCGCCGATCTGGTAGGGCTCGATGAACCTGTTCGGGCTTTCTCGTTCTTTGAATGGCTCATACTGGTAGGCCAAGTCGATCGTGAAGTTCTTGCCTATGTAACCGAAACCGGCCGTGAACCCCAACCGGTCGGAGTCTGGTAGAATCGGGTCTACGGATTCTGTCGGCTGAGGATTTTTATCGTAGAAAAATCCACCGCGTAAAGCAATCTTTTCGTTGAGCAGGTACTGGATTCCGGTCCGGATGATGTAAGAGTTGTCCCAATTCTCTTCGATGTGTTTATCCTCAAACTGGACAGCCGGGTTAGCCGACGGCACATCAATCTCAACCAACAACTCCTCGAATGAGCTGAAAAAATGGATATGGATATCCGCAGAGAGCATCAGGTTATCGGTGACCCAAAAACCGCCTCCGAATCCCAGGATATGAGGAAACTTAAAATCTACCGCTGCCTCTCCGCTCTTGGGGACAGCAGCTATGATAAGGGGCACTGCCGGCGCCAGATTAATTCCGGGAATTTGAGGGACTTGGAGCAGGATTTTATCGGTGAACAACTCCAGGTCGCCTTCAAAGCCGATCGTGAATCCGCTGCGGAAGTTGACGCCCAACGAGTAGTTTTCTCCCTTGTACAGAGCCCCTGTATTCCAGCCAAAGGTGCCACCGCTGGCTTCGAGCTTGGCAGGGATCTCGATAGACCCGACCAGTTGAGGGAGTGTCAACGGCGGAAAACCGGCGATCGGGTTGAAATCCAGGGCTTGGAATTCCGAGAGCTCAAAAGAGAGTTCAGCATGGATGTAAGAGACACCAAACCCGACCGAAAAATCATCGCTCACCTTGTAGGCCACACAGGGATTGAAGATTAATGTGATCATATCGTCATCAATTGAGATAAATCTTAATGGATAATCCTCAGGCCATTTAGCCCCTAAACCAAAGGGAGAAAAGAATCCAAACCCAGCCGCTAATTTATCATTGATTTTGTGGGAAATATAAAACGTCGAGGGGAAGAACGATTGGCTGATTCCTTTCACGTTTTGAAAAGAAGGGTCTGGCCAATTCGGTAAACTCAAAGAGTTTTTGGACGTTATTAAAGTTGTCCCGGCAGAAATGTGTGTTCCCTCAAGCCAGGCAATCCCGGCTGGATTGTGAAAAATGGCCGTCACATCATTGGCTACCCCGACGAAGGCCCCGGCTATTCCCATGGCTGCGGCTCCATGCTCGTAAACCAAGAAACCTGCGCCTCGGCAGAGCGGGCTAGTCCCGAGAAACACCAGTAAAGATAAAGACACGATAGCGATTGTTTTTTTCATATGAACCTCTCTTGATTAAGTTTTACCCTCTGTACGACCACCGTCGCAGTGTAGTTTTTTGATCAATATATCTGGTCTTGTCCCATTTTTTATCGGAAAAAAGGGAGGATGTCAAGACAATTTTGCAAAAATCTCCCCTGTTTTCCTCTGATAATCGGCCACAGGACCGCGATAGAGAACGCTTATCTGCCGTCGGCATGAGGCCTCTTTCCTGGTCAAGCGGCATTCCTTCTGCAGTCCTGAGTCATCGGCCATCGCTTCCGTACACCTGCCTCAGTGGACAAATCCTACCGAAGGGGGAACTTCGGCTGGCGTGATCGGGCCGAAATTTTCCTCGTATCTCTTGACGTTAGATTCTAGGGCTTCCAGGAACCTTTTGCCGTGGGACGGGCTGAGTATGACCCTAGATATGAGCTTGCCCATCGGTCCGTCAGGAAAGACAAAGGCAAAATCGAAGATAAACTCCTCCTTGGTATGCCGGATCGCGGCCAGGTTCGAATACGTCCCGAGAGCCGTCTGTTCATCCACCTTTATATCGATTTTTTTCTCGGTCATCCTTCCTCCTTTTGGTCGGTTGAAACTTGTGTTGATAGTATTTTTCCTGATTCCAGGGGAAATTTCAACCTTTTAGACCGTTATTTTCTGGGTATGCGTTTGACCTAACATCCTAGTGATTATCCAATTTAAAAAAAATGTGTATGTTTGAAAATTTTCTCTTTACAAGCTTGACATTCTTGCTATAATAAAAATAGCTCTCTTGTGCGGGCTGGAGAGAGCCCCCACCTTTTAGGTTCCCATCATCAACCCCCCTTTTGCTGACAACAGCCCGCACTCTATACGAGCCGCGGGTGTCACGGTCAAGAGATACATTCGGTCTTTCGGGTGTTATCGTGAATCTAAGGAAGGGGCCAGAATAAAGGATTACTTGATCGGGTCTCCTTCTGGATATTTGGCGATGATTTCAGGAGGAACCTCGAAAACATTCCCCCAACCTCCGAAGCGCTGCAGGACACGCGGGGAGGTAATGCCTCTCTTTTTTCCCCTCTGTATCAGATAAACCGGACGATTGGATCGGTCGGATTTTTCGATGACCAACTTTCCTTCGAAAGACATGTCGATCATCGGACCTTCTTCCATCTTATCCAGAGTGTCGTAAGAGACTTCAACAAGATGTTGCCAAGGATCTTTTCCTCGGTTGAGATTGTAGTTGTAGCGGAAAATACTCTCTAAATTTTTGAAGGCGTGTTTGACATAGACGCCCGGTCCTCGGCGTTCGACCAGGTAGACAGTGGCATCCCTGGCCTTGACGTATTTTTGGTGGAGGTAGGCCAAGTTATCGGCCGCGGGCCAGCGGGAGAATTCGTAATCCATCCTGTCCAGATTGCGTTTACAGTTGGAAAGAGCATAAGGACGAACGCCCCCTCTCTGCATCTCCTCCTCCAATTCCTTGAAGGATCGGGCTAAATACATGAAAGCGCTGTACAGGTTTGTTCGCAGGTAACCCGATTGGAAATAATCTGAACTGCTCCCCGCCAACCTCAAGAACAGGCGGCAGGAGGCGGCAAAAGCTTCGGATTTGAAGAGGATCGCCTGTTCTTGGTCGGAGATGGTTCCCCGCCATCCCTTGAAGTGTTCATAACTGCTTTGGGCCAAGTAAGTCGCCTGTTTCTCTAATTCGAGGCCGAGGCGGTAGATGCTTTCCCGATTTTGTCCAGAAGTGGACAGGACCAAAAAAAACGTAAGACAAAACACGCAGAAGCATTTCCCTGTTTTTTGTTTCATCATATGTCCTCCCGTGATGTGCACTGGAAAAATAACGAAGATGAACGAAATTGTCAAACCACACTTCTCCTAATTCTTGACTCGCTTTTTTAGAGATGCTACATTTCGATACCTTGCCAGTGAGAACACCTGGATAAGAGAGAATCTTCATGCTGACCAAGGAAAGGCTCGAAAAAAGGTACCAAAGAATATACTCCCAACTCCAAGAACTCTTAGAAGACACCGACGACAAGACGGCTCGGATGGCCACCGCAGTCGCCCTCCTCCACCACAAGATGCCTCATTTTTTCTGGACCGGTTTTTACCTCTTGAGGGATGGGGAATTGACCGTTGGGCCTTACCAGGGCCCCTTAGCCTGTCAAATCCTCGAGAAAGACAAAGGTGTCTGC
>CAYGBF010000320.1:0-6377 GCA_964348035.1 uncultured Eubacteriales bacterium
AACAGGAGATCAAATTCCGGCGGCTGATGAATTATCCTCCTTTTTGCACCCTGGCAGAAATATTGTTTCGAGGAGACAACAGGAAGGCCCTGGCCCAGAAATCAAGGGAATTTTATGCCCTCGTCAAGAATCATGTCGATGATATCGAGATCCTCGGGCCAGCTCTGGCCTCTGGTCCCCGCCTGAGAGGACAAAAAGGTATCCAGTTTATCCTTAAGGCTAAGCGGCGGAAGAGGATGGATGATGTGATTAAGGATGTCCTCCGACCGATCAAGGTCAGAAGTTCAATTTGGATCTACGAATAACTCTTCGGACTTCTTTTTCTTTTATTGTTCCAAGATGAGCTGAATCTGGACCGTGGCTGTGACAAAACCTTCAGAGGTTGCTGTTTTGGCTTGAGCGTTGACGGTGATCAACTGACTTTGCGTTATCTCTGTGTTGGTAGGACCGAGGTATACGATGTGAGCCTCGCCTAGAGCGTCGGTCGTGGCTTCTATAGCCTGTAAGCTGTTGCTGAAGTACCCGAGTCCATCAGGAAGCGTGAACACGACCGTTCTTCCGACCACAGGGTTCTCGTCTTTAGTGAATGTCGCGGAAATGATCGAGATTGGTCGGCTGCTAGTGACAAGAAGCACGGCCGGCTCAGCCTCGAGTTCTAAGTTCAGATCGCCCGTGTCTTTGATGAGCTGGATTTGGGCTGTCCCGGTAACAAAACCCTCCGCGCCTGATGTTTGGGCTTGGGCTTGGATGCTGATCAGTTGATCCTGAGTTAACTCATCTGCTGTTGGACCCATGTAGGTGACCGTGGCGGTTCCTTGGGTATCTGTCGTCGCATAGATAGTCTGCAGGTTATTGGAAAACATCCCGAGCCCGTCAGGAAGGGTGAAGAAGACTGTTCGAGCCACAACAGGAGCACCTCCTTCCTTGAAGGTAGCGGTTATGGTGGAAGCTGGTCTGTTAGACGTGACCAGGAGAACATTAGGGTCAGCCAAGACTTTAAGAGATAGATCGGCTCCTTCTCTGATGAGTTCAATATTGACCGTGGCTTCGAGAGGAGAGGATGTTGAGGTTTCAGCTTGAGCCTTGATGGTGACTGTCTCATCTTGAGTTATCTCGTCCTTGGTCGGACTTTTGTAGAATACAACGGCCTTTCCTTCCGAATCTGTCCAGGCGACTTCCGTTGTTTGATTGTTGGAAAACATACCACTGCCTGTCGGGATGGTGAAAAAGATTTTCTCCCCGACAACAGGATTTATTGCTTTTTTGAGGACAGCGGTGATACTGGATGTTCCGCTCTCGTCTGTGACGAGCATTATACCTGGATCAGCCGTAAGCTCAAGAGTAAGGTCAGCGGCATCCCTGGTGAGCTGGATTTGGGTTGTTCCTGTGATAAAGGAACCCGAAGCTTCTGCCTGTCCCTGGATGGTGACAGTCTGATCCCCGGATATTTCATCTTGTGTGGGCCCGACATAGGTTACCGTTGCGATTCCCTGTTCGTCTGTAGTAGCCACAATATTGTCATTATCATTAGAAAACATTCCGCTTCCTGAAGTGATGGTAAAGAAGATTTTCCTGTCTGGCAGAGGCATTGAACCTTTCTTGAGATAGGCTCTTATAAGAGATGTGGGTCTTTCATCTGTGACCAGCAGCACATTTGGTATGGCAAAGAGTTCTAAACTCAGATCCTTTGATTCGCGAATGATTGATATCGGGGTGGACGTCGATGGGGCTCCGGATTGTCCGGGGAGCCAGGCTTTGATGAACACCGTCGTATCCGCACTGATTTCTTGATCAATCGGCCCCCAATACTTCACCCTGGCCACACCGTTCTTGTTCGTTTTTGTCTCGATAACAGCCTGGAAATCTTCGAAGTAGCCTAGGTTGAGCTGGGCTCCTGTGTCATCTGTGATCTCGAAAATGATGGGTTCTTTCGCCAGGACTTTTCCGCCTGTCTGCGAGACTGTGGCTTTAATCGTTGAGACTTCTCGGTAGGTATCCGCAACTAAAGCGCTGGGGGAGGCTTCCAGTTCAATGACGAGCTGCTCCTCATCTCGCACGACTCTGATCGGGGTCAAGTTTTCGACGAGTTCTTTGCCATCCCATTCGACTCTGGCATATATATACACAAAGCCTGTATCAGTCAGCTCTTCTCCGAGAGGCCCGTAATACACGATTTTGGCATCTCCGTTTTCGTTTGTCGTCCTGCTGGCGACGGATGTATTGCCTTCAAAATAACCGATGTAAAGCTTGTTTCCGGCCGCATCCCGGATCTCGAAATGAACGGTTTTTCCAGCGATAGGATTGCTGTCGTATTTCCGTAGGCTGGCAGTAATGGTTGTGAGGGCTCTGTTTGCGCCGGCGGCGATGACATTAGGGCTTGCCGAGAGTTTGAGGATGATGGCTAGGCTAGAAGGGCCGAACGGGGAGAATTCATCAGCCTTTTTTCTTTTACAGGTGGGGAAGATAGCGAAACTTAAGACCAAACTAAGAATTAAGAATAATTTAATCTTCGATGTCTTCATTGTTCTCATCCTTCTGGGTCGATAAAATTGGCGAAAGTTATGGTCAGGTAGCCTGTGGCTTGGACTCTGTTGTTTGTCATGTCATGACCGTAAAAATCGACCTTGGCCGTTACTGTTATCGCCCCCTCTTCTGTTCCATCCCTGAGTTCTATGAGGGGAGTTTCGAGCTTGGCCACTTCTCTAACGATGATGAAAGCCACCTGCACACTGGAATCAATGGAAACAAGGGTCGAGAGAGAACCGGTAAAAGCGTACGGAACATCGATGCCTTGGGTGTTCTTTCCGTCCGAGCGGAAATACTGGACAGAATAGTGGGTCACTTTGATGTCGTTGTAATGCGAAGCGATCACTTCAGGAGAGGGATCAACAAGTTTGGCCGTAAACGTGACACTGGCTGTGTCTCCTGTAACAAAAGCAAGTCCTGTGTCGGGATCGATTTGAACGACATCGGACTGGAGGAAGTTGACTTCGTTATCTTCGATATCGGTTCCAGTAAAGCTCACGACGATGAGAAGAGAGTTGGATTGTGTGTCGTCGGCGATAGGATTACAGGAAATAATAAAATAGGTCACAATAAGGATACCCGAAATTTTTAGCAGATTTTTTAACTTTCTCATTTTTCGCATCCTATTATTTGATTATTCTGGGAGTGATGAAAATGAGCAGTTCCCTGTTTTGCTTTGTTCGAGCAAAAGACTTGAAGAGGTTTCCCAGAATCGGGATTTTATGGAATAAAGGAACTTTTTCCCGAGTTATCGAGTCTTCTGTTCTGTATATTCCTCCGATGACGGTCGTACCTCCATCGGGGACCATGACCGTAGTCTTGGCGCTCTGAGTGATGATCGGCGGAATCCCGTTGACGAGATTGGCAAAATCAGCAGCGTTGTTCCTGATTTCGATGTACATGATGATCGTTCCCTCAGCGGTGATTTGAGGTGTGGCCCTCAATTCCAAGGCGGCATTGACATACTGAGTCGTCACCGTGAAGTTGGCTACGGTCTGGACAGGGATTTGTCTACCCTGGAGGATTTCAGCCTCTGTGTTGTTCTGGGTGGTGACTTGCGGGGCAGAGATGATGCGTCCCTCTCCGGATGTTTCTAAAGCGGAAATAGCCATATCCAGCCTGAAGGTATCAAGAATATTGGCGAAGGAAAGGCCGATGGCAGTCGTGAAGGCAGGGGCCGGTAGGTTGATCGCATAACCGCCCAAGGGTCCTGCGATTCCTTTGGTTACGATACCTTGGGGAATCAAGGCTCCGTCTGCCAGGACTTTATGAGGAAACTCGAGTGCTGTTTGGTTTCCGTAGAAGGGATCGGCAATTCCTTTAAATCCCCATTGGATTCCCAGGTTGCGGACGAAGTTAGATGTGGCTTCCACGATCCTGGCTTCGATCGAAACCTGGGGAGTGGCGGTATCGAAAACGGTGATTAGCTTCTCGATGAGTTCGATCCTGTCCTTGACATCAGACACAATCAAGGTGTTGGTCCGGCTGTCAATGATGATCTCACCTCTCTCAGACATTTTATTCCTGAGCAGGCCTTGAACTTCCTCTGCCTTTGAGTAGGAAAGAGTGAATGTTCTGACCACAATCGGGCCGGCCAGCTCTTTACTCTCGGCTAATTTTCTTTGCTCCTCATCCTCTCGAGTCAGGACGCTGATAGGAGCTATCCTGAGGATATTGCCCTCGAGTGATTTCCCCATCTTGTTGACTCTCAGGATGACATCGAGGGCCTGATCCCAGGGAACATCCTTCAAATCAACGGTCACCGTCCCTCTCACCTCTGGATCGAAAACAACATTTAGCCCGGCAAAATCTCCAAGATAAAGCACGACATCGCGTAAGTCGGCGTCCTTGAATTTGAAACTGAGGATTTCGCCTTTGTAGGTTTCTTCGGGTTCGGCAATAGTTTTTGGCTGGAATTGTTCTTGGAGGGCTCCGTTCTTTCCGTTGTCGACAGGTGGGGAGACCGGAGGCTTTTTTGTCGGAGGAGGAGTGGGGGGGGATTTCTTTTTATCCGGGGCCGGCGGTGTCTCCGCTTCCTCGGGTTTTTTCGATTCTTCTTTGGACCCGACATCAACCATTGAATCTGGCTCTGTTCCTGATTGAGGGGGATTGACTTCTTGAGGTGGATCTGCAGGTTGTGGTCCAGGATCCTCTTTCTTTTGCTCTGTTTTGTCTGGTGTAGGGTCTGTTTCTGCCTGAGGAGGATCGGCGGGCTGCGGGGCAGCTTCTTCTTTCTTTTCCTCTATTTTGTCGGGAGGGGACTCTGCTTCCTCCGGAGGAGAGGAGAGTGGATCCTCTAATTCGGGCAGAGGGGGAGCCGAAGCGGGGATAGGTTCAGGAGGCGCCGTCTCGTGAAAAGTAATGGATACTCCGTTTTTCCCGGTATCCAACGTGTAAAATTTAGGTTCGTTGAGGTCGAAAACGATACGTGTGATCGTGTACGGATTAGCGAGTTGGAATTGGGAGGCTCTGACTCTTTCCACGCCATGCATTCCGACCGTACGGACAGAAGAAGTATCGGCGTAAATCGTGTCCAAGAGGTCGACAACCAAACGCAGGGGATTATCGAGAGCAAACACTTGGGAGACGGCCTTGCCCGTGAGGCTGGCCTTGATGTTGAGGTGGTCGCTTTTATCAGAGATATCGATTCTATCCAGGAAAATCCTCCGTCCGCCTCTTGCTTTTAGTTCTTGAATTTTTTCTTTTTCAACAGGATACTTTCCCATTTTCCTCTGGAAGTCATTCAGTTCGATGATGGTCTGTTTTCCCTCAGTGGAGATGGAGTAGGGGACCTTTTGTTTGAGGCGAACGGCCAGGCGGAGCGAGTCGGAGCCTAGTTCTTCGAGCCTTATGTCCTGGATCAAAGGAGATTTTTTCCCTTTGATCAAGGAGTCATTTCCTGGTTGGACCCAGTCCAGTTCAAGGATGAGAGTGGAAGGAGATTCTGGAGAGAAGTAGGACCGCGGAGGAGGAAGAAGAGGTGAGCTGGTTTCGAGCAGGATTTGGGTGTTTAATTCTGTTGTCAGGAGTGAGATTTTATTTATATTGACAAAAGACTCATCCTCGTAGGCATACCCGCTTATTAACAGGGCGAGGAAACATAATAGGGTAAGGATTTGCCAGATATTTTTCTTTTTCATATTATAGCTCCTCTGGTTTTATTTCTTTGACGATATCTTTTGGTTTTCTTAAGGGGATGCCCCTCTCTTTCGTCTTCCGGAAGGTGATCTTAATTTCCTCGATGGACAAGACAAAGCCGTCGGCGAATTTCTGTCCGACTTGGATCTTATAAGGAAATCCTTGTGGTCCGTTGATGATAGCAGTGTACTTTCCTCTGGCTTTAACGATACCGATAAGACTGACATCACTGATGTACATCTCGGTTATACCCCTCACTACGGGTTTATCACCGACATCACGGCCGGCAATCAGAGTCCGGAACGGATCCCTTCTTCCCCTTGGGTTGTACGGGGGATAGACCTCTTGTGCTTGATCAGCCGTTATTTTTTTGTCTGCTTCCTTCTGCTCCTCTTGGGAGACTAGAGGGGAAGTAGCCATGATGACCAAACCGATACAGAGTAGTCCAATCCATATTTTTTTCATTTCTTATTCCCCGTCTCGTTTTTGTCGGTCTCTGAGATGGTTTCTTCTTCGCGGAAAATATAGGTCTTGGCCGTAAACTCTGCGGATATGGTCGTTCCCTGCGTCTGCTGGTTGAGGGCTTTGATGAGAAAATCCTCGACATTGAAGATTCTGGAAAAACGGCTGAGCCGGTCAAAGAATATGGCCAGATTGTGGTAACTTCCTCTGATTTCGATCGGGATCGGCCATTCCGAATAGAATTCCTTTTC
>CAYGBF010000321.1:0-3486 GCA_964348035.1 uncultured Eubacteriales bacterium
GGTTTTTTGTATCCGAGACGTTACAGAAGCAAATAAAAATCCTTTCTTTCTCAGATAATTGATGATTTTTGCTTCTCCCTCACTCAGCCCCCATTCTTCAAAAATCCTCTCCTCCCAGATAGGTTCAAGAAGGGTGAGGGGAACTTCTGCCCCTGTGGTCACGATCTCCAACTGCTCGTGAGGCATGATTTCAAGGGAAAGAAAAACATCCTGATCACCGAAATCGACTTTTTCAATCATGATTTCCGCCCGATTATACCCCCTCTCGCTGTAGATCTCTTTCAGCCTCCCGATATCCTCCTCGAAGCGGGAGGGCACATAGTATTCTTCCTCCTTCGTTTTCATTCTCTGTCTCAATTCGGATTCAGCGAGGATGAGCTTTCCGGAGAAATTGATGTTGCCCACTCGATACTTTATGAGAGAGCTTACTGCAAAAACGACATCTACAGAGGATGTCTGAGCATTTTCACTTGTATAAGCTTTTATCTCCGGGTAAAAATAGCCTTCTCGTCTTAATAAATTTGTCAGCTCGTCAACAGCACTGCTGAGTCTTCTATCTGAATACGGGCTATCCTCACGGAGTGAGATGATAGCCTCCCTCAGCTTTCCTTGAGAGACTTCTTTTTCGCCAGTAAAAGAAATTCTCCTGGTAAAAAATCGTTTGACTAATCGATAATTAAGATGAACAGCCTGGTCCTTTTCTTTGAGAATTTGAATATCCGAAAACAGTCCTGTCCTGTACAGCTGCCTTATGCTTTCGCTTATCCTGATTAAGGAGTATGGTTCCCCTTCTTTGATCGGGATCAATTCTCCGATCGGTTCTCCATCCGTTTGCCCCTCAACCTCGAACGAGACTTTACTGATGATGGGAGAGGAATCCTGTGTTCGGGCCCCGCTTAAACCAGGCAAAGCAAAGAAAAGTATTAGGATCAGGAGACTTCGGTAGACTCTTTGCTTTGTCTGCAAATCAGAACCTTTTATGGATTTTGACATCAAGACTGAAACGTCCCTCCTCGTTTCTTGTCCCGACGACTGTAAAATCACTGGATAATTCCCATTCCAGTCGGGTGATTTCCTCTCTCTGGGTGGTGAGGTTGGTCGAATAGAGGATGGAAAAATCTCGGGCAATCTTTTTTCCGATTGTCAATCTAGCCGTCATCTCGGCTGATGAGCCTAGAACAAACGGTGTGATCCGGAAGCGATCCAGGCTGAAATATTTTTCGGCACCTTTTTCGGCCTGTTCCGATAGCTGAATGGACAGAAGAGAAGCCGTGCTCAATTGAGTGGTGGTATCATACGAGGGTGTCCGCTTGAAGGCTTCCCCCAAAGCCAGGAGAGCTAAAACATCTTCGGGGGGAAGAGGTGGAGAAGAGGTCAACTCGGGGTTTAACTTGTCGAGGAATCCACTGAGGGTAAAGTTTACCCGGTAGTTCTTGACGTACGTTTCCCCCTCAAAACTCAAGTAAGGCTCGATGGTCGAGGGATTGAAAAAGCTCAGTAGTCCCCGTAAAATCCTGAATTTCCGGTCTTGGAAAAAGACATTACCTTCTATGATTTCAATATCACCCAAGATGACGGGGGCATACACGTTGCCGCTGATGGTAAAATCGAACCGCCCCCTCATCCTACCTAAGGAATTTTCAATCCAAGCATCGTCATCAGACCGAAGGCGGATGTTCAAGGTGAGATCGTCGAAAAAACCAGGTTTTCTATCCGTGTTGTAATACGGGCTCGAAGAGAACGAAATTTTCTCATAGACCTCCCTTCTCCAGGACAGTTTCTGGGTCGATATCTCACCCTCGAGGAGAAACCGGTATTTATCCATGATAAGGTGGAGCGAACCGTCAGCTAAGGCTCGCGTTCTCTCGAGAGGGGCAAGAAGCATATTTGTTCCATCCGCCTTGAGATCTATGACCTCTACCCCTTCTTTTCCCAGTTGTATCTCTCCGTATCCTTGGACATCGCCTCCGCCAAGTTTGCCCTTCACGAATCTCACCGAAAGCCGGCGGTCTTCGACAAAGATCAAGCCCGAGTAATCATGGAAGGCCTGAGCAAACCTGGGGAAGGGAAAAACGGGACCTTTGAAATCGACGACGCCTTTGATCTCAGGAGAACGCTTCGGACCCTTAATCTCAGCCCGATAATTGACGATCCCTTCCGCCCCTTTCCAGGGCAGGAGAATATTGAAGTTGGTGAAGGATCCTTTGATATCGGCAGAGATTGAATCTTGATTAAACGGGATGTCAACAGAGGCATTGACCTCGTTATTCCCGGGAAGGCAGTTCCCGTTGATCTCAAGGCGCAGCTGCTCTGGAGTGAAGCTGGACTTGACCTGGCCTAGAATTTCAGTTTTCTGGAAAGGCAGAATCAGCAAATTTTTGACCTCGAAAGGGCCGGTGGCAAAATCCTGTCCGAAGACTCCGTTTCCCTTCGAATAAAAAGAAAGCGTCCCTTCCAGGTAGGGATTCATTGATCTTAGGCTCATGTTCTCGGCTTGCATATCGATCTTGAATTCTTGGGTGGAGTGCTTTATGAACAGGTCGCCTTTGACCTGGCCTTCGAACATATCGAACTGGAGGTCAGTCAGGAAAAGGGCGTCGGGCTGCCAATCGATTTTCCCGCTCACTGAACGGAGTTCCTGGTTCTCGAACATGGCCGAAGCACTGGAGAAGGCTCCTTTAAACTGAATCCTGTCTTTGTCTTGGACGAACTCGAAATCTCCTGTGGCATCTCCTTGGAAAGGAAGAGGAATGTTGAGCGCAGGAAAAATTCGCTCCACAGTTCCCCTTTCTACCTGGATTCCCCCCTTGACCGCTTCCTCGCTGGCAAACAAAGTCAATATCCCTTTAAGCGCCGGATCATCGATATTAAACTGACCGAACAAGCCGCCATCCGAGATGGTGGCTTCACCTTCGACGGACTCGGCATCAAATTTATCGAAGCCTGCGGGCGAGAAAGTAAAACGAGATTCGACCTTGGGGTTCAAGAAATCGCCAAAAATGTGGATATTGGCCACTCCTTGGCCTCTAATCTCGGGAAATGGAAAAGTCTTCCTGAGTAGCAACGACGTAAAACGGCGAGCCTGCTTCAGGTTCAGGACTTCACCTTCTATCCACAGATCAAGACTCTTTTGAAACTGGGCTTCTCCTTCCAGTTTAATCCGGGCAAAGCCTGACTCTAAATCCTCAGCATAAAAGGAAGATTTGCCGGTTATATCCCAACTTACCTGGAAGGGACCGTTCAGCGCGAATTTATCGGGTACTGTTTGGAAGAGCTCATCTCTAAACTCTCCTTTGACCTGGAGATTTCCCCTCTCGAACGAGAAGTCTCCCCATACCGGAGAAGAGATGGGGTATGGAAGAGTGAGATAGCTCATGAGCGGATCCAGATAAAGCTGACGAGCCGAGCCCCGGATTCGGTTGTTGTTGAACTGGATGCTGATAAATTCAGGATTGAGGCTTCTCTTGAGAGCGGTCGGCTCTAATG
>CAYGBF010000322.1:0-7416 GCA_964348035.1 uncultured Eubacteriales bacterium
GCGCACTGCCTACGAGCAGCCCGCCGTTACTCCCTCCGAAGATAACTAACTTATTCGGATTGGTGTAGCCTTCCTGTATCAGCCATTCTCCAGCGGCGATGAAATCATCGAAGACGTTCTGTTTATTCTCCAGCATACCCGCCCGATGCCAGCGTTCACCAAACTCACTGCCTCCTCTTAGGTTGGCTATCGCATAGACTCCCCCTAGCTCTGCCCAGATGACCGCCCGAGTGCTGAACCGGGGCATCAGACTTGCGTTAAAGCCTCCGTATCCGTAGAGCAGAGTGGGAATCTTCCCGTCAAGTTCAAGCCCTTCTCGATGAACCAGATACATAGGGATGCGCGTGCCGTCTTTGGACGGGTACCAGACCTGTTTGACCTCTATTCCTTTAGCATCGAATTCGACCTCCCGTTTTTTCCAAACCTCTCGCTCTCCGGTTTCTAGATCAAGCTTGTAGACAACCTCGGGAGTCGTGAACGAGGTCAGGGTCAGAAGAGCTTTGCCTTCCCCGAATCCTCGAACCCGAGCCGAATGGAAATCGGGAACCGGAATATCTCCAACGGGTGTTCCGTCTAACTCGAAGATCCTGATCTGGGTGCTGACATTATGGGAGTAAGTGATATACAGTCTGTCATGGATAAGGGAAAATCCCTGCATCACATCCTCGCTCTCGGGGATGACCTCCCGCCAGTTTTCTTGTGACGGATGAGAGAGGTTAACGGAAACCAGCCGATTGTTCGGAGCGTCGAGGTTGGTCCTCATGAAGAGCTCGCCTTTGAGAAATCGGGGATAGAACCGTGCGTCTGCATCATCGATGATCGTCTTGACCGGTCCTCCGTTCTTGATATCCTGGAAATGCACTTCTGTCCGCGTCCATCCATGGCTGACGGTGTAGATAAAATATTTCCCGTCATCGACCATATCGACGCCGATGAACTTGTCAGGCCCGATGCCCTCCCCGAAGATCTCTTCATCCTCGCTGATGTTTGTGCCTAAGGCATGGTAGTACAGGCGTGGTCCGGTCTGACGGGAACGGAGGACGTAGTAAAATCCCTGGCCTTTTGTATCAAAAAAAACTTCATCATACAGGGCATTGGGGAATACCTCCGGTAGCTCGTTCCCGGTCTCGACTTCCAGGATTCGGAGTTCGACCTCATCCTGCCCTCCATCCCTGAGGCTGTAAATCATCAATTTCCCATCAGGGGATACAAACCGGATGCTGACCTTGGTCGTATGATCCGGACTTAGAGGGTGAGGGTCGACCAAAACCTCGTAGTCACCGGCCGGGCCTAAAGGTTTTTTATCGTCCTCGGCTGGAACCGGTCTTCTGTATATCACAGAAAGATCCTGACCCACACGCCGCATGGAAAAAAACTCATGATCACCATGCTTAATCGGCGAGCCGACATCATCTGTATCCATCAGCTGGCGAAGGCGGTTCTTGAGATAGGTTCGAAGTTCTGATTCGGGAATGATGAGCTCCGCATAGGCATTCTGTTTATCGATCCAGGTGCGGGTTTCCTGACTATCTTGATCTTCTAACCAGCGGTACGGATCAATAAACTCCACTCCATGGATAACATCCACAACTTCGTCCTTCTTCGTCTCTGGGGGAGGTGGACAGCCGGTTGAACAGGCAAAAAACCCGACGGCTGCCGAGAGCAACAGCGGAATGAATCCAACCCATAAGAGTGATTTTCTAAATCCATACAAATTCCCAGATTTTCTCATCCTTTAATCTCCTTACTGTTCTTTGCCTCTTTTATACTTTATTTTACCGCCGATGATCGTGTAAACCACCTCTGTGTTCAGGATCTCATCCTCAGGGATAGTCATGATGTCCCGGGAAAAGACGGTGATATCCGCCAGCTTGCCCGGACTCAGCGTCCCCTTGATATCTTCCTCAAAAGACGCGTAGGCGGCATTGGTCGTGTAGGATGCCAAAGCCTGAAGTCTCGTCATCCGCTGCTCTGGAAAAAACACGGTCCCGTCGGCCATTTTCCTGGTAACCGAACAATAAAAATTGGCGACAGGGCTGATATCCTCTACAGGGGGATCGGTACCGTTGACAACGACAGCACCGGATTGGAAGAGCGTTTGATACGGATACCCCCTTTCCCGGGCTCGTCTTTCTCCCAGCCTTTTCACGACCCAGGGGCCATCAGATGTGGCAAATACTCCCCGGACAGAAGCGATAACACCTAGTTCCTGGAATCGCAGCAGGTCTTCGGGATGGATCACCTGACAGTGTTCGATACGCCAGCGAAAATCCTTTTTATCAGGATTCTTCCTAAACTGCCTCTCGTAGATATCGAGAAGCTCCCGGACCGCCCGGTCCCCTATGCCTTGGATGGCCATCTGGTAGTCGTGCTGAACCGCAAGCTCTGCAGATCGCCGAATATCGGAAACCGGGGTTACGTTGAACCCAGTACTCCTGGGCATGTCGCTGTAGGGTTCTAACAGCCAACCGCCGTGGGTACCCAGAGCCCCATCCAAGACTTTTTCCCCGATGGTCCGGACTGTCAGGAAGCTGCCGCCAAAACCAACCATTCGGTACTGAGCCATCTTCTGTTCAAGCGCATCAGCCGATTCCTGGACGGCGACATAGAGTCGAACGGGCAAATTGCCTTCCTCGGCCATCCTCTTTAGTAAATCGATGGTCTGGAACGTCTCTCCCATGTCATGAAAGGCCGTTATACCGTTGGAGATCGCCTCCTCGGCCGCCAGCTTGATATGTTCCCTAAGCTTTGCTTCGATCACCTCTGCCGGACGCTGGCTTCGATACCTAGCTAAAGCCTCCCGGGCCGGCTCCTGGGCCGTCTCTCTCAGCATACCGGTGGGGTTTCCTTGGACGCCCCTGACGATCTCTCCCCCGGGTGGATCAGGTGTTTCTGGAGTTATACCGATCTCTTCCAGTACCTTAGCGTTGACAAAGACTCCATGGCCGCTGACGTGGATGAGGAGGACAGGATTCCCGGGACTTACTCGACTCAGGCTGTGGTGCACGGGGAGACCTTCCACCTCGGGCTCTGGAGAGGACGTCCATTTATCCTGATGCCATCCCCTGCCCACGATCCACTGGCCTGGTTTGGCCCGATCTACCTCTCGGGCCACCATATTTACGATCTCATCCCATGTCGCTGCACTCCGAAGGTCAATTCCCGTCAGAGACTCACCCAGGCTCATGAAGTGACCATGCCCATCGATGAGGCCAGGCACGGCGAGCATCCCGCGGAGATCGATGACTTCTGTGTCCTCTCCGATAAACGGCTTGATATCTTCAGCGCTTCCGACAGCTAAGATGGTCTCATCTTTCACCGCCAGGGCTTCGGCTTCCATATTGTCATCATCCATGGTGATGATTTTTCCGTGGCGTAAAACTAGATCTGCTTTTTCAGAAGCGGGCTTCTTTTGGCATCCTGTCGCTGCCAGCAGAATACAAAGCCCGATGACTCCTATGAAATAGTGTTTCATCTCCAGACTCCTTTTCTTCTCAGGATGATGTTCAGGTCTCTATTTCAATTGACTGATTTTCAGCAGTCCGCTTGTTGGGACAGAAATTTTTAAGATTCCCTCGTTAAAACGGACATCATCCTCCGAGACGAGATTGCCCGAGCAGTCAAAAATCTCGACTTTGACCTCTCCCATGGATTCCACAAAATCCAGGATGACCGTCTCACTGGATTTCGCATTAACGATATCCCAATGACTCTGACCTCTGGGATGAAGAGTGATAAACATATCGTTATAGACCGCGATGATCGCCTTATCATCGGTTTCTGCCTTGATGAGGGGGTACAGAGCGCCAGGATTCATCGGGACGAATTCCCCATCAAGCAGGACGCTGCGGTTTTCCTTCCAGTACTCTGTCCAGAATTTGATCATCCGGATGTGTTCCTCAGGCACCGAATCCAACCTGACCGAAAGCTGGGGTACGCTGAACAGGACATTCAAGATCTGCAGAGCGGCCTTTTCCACGGGATCATCTCTGTGCCACATGTACATATCGGAATGGACGGCCGTATTACCACACAGTAACCGGATGTCCGTGGTGCGGGCGCGGTTGATGACCGCCATGTTCGGACAGTCCGCCGCCCGGAACATGTTTCCGTACTTGCGCATCAATGGTCCGATGTACCGCTGTCGGAACTCGATCATGATCTCCGGGTTGAGCTCCCGAAGACGGACCATGATGTCTGTCATCAACCTGTCCACAGCTTCATTAACTGAAGCATAATCCCGGCCCTGGGCTTTGGTCATGGGCGTATCCTCGACGGCCGTAAAGAAGCCCATAAAATCCAGCTTGAATCCATCCAGGTTCCAATCCTGGAGAGCTTTTTCGTAGGTGTGGATGATGAACTCCCGGACCTCGGGATAACGGGGATCCAGGACATGGGTTCCTTGTCCCTCCCAATACCGCAAATATTTCTCTTTGAACCTCTGATAATTTTTGGCCTTCTCGCCGATAAAAGGCACCGAGTACCAGAGCAAAAATTTCATCCCCAACTGATGGACGCGGTCAACGAAGGATTTCATATCCGGGATTCGCTCCGGCTCCCAATCTCCTGTGAAGGCATATCCCCGGCTGCTGTCCAGAGTCTGCCAGCCGTCATCCACGATCACGGCTTCGAAACCCAGCTCCCTGGCCAGTTTGCATTCATTCACGACCTCATCGGCCGTGATGTTCTGATGGAAACTGTACCAGGTGGAATACATGGGCATTCGGGCAGAATCGGGAACTGGTGCAGGCGCATAATTTTCCTGAGCAGCCCACCATTCAGAGATCTCTCTTAAGGCCGTATAATACGGAATCTGCCTCCGGTCTATCCGGATCTGTACTCTGTATTCGGTCAGGGCCGGCGTCTTCTCTCCGAAGAGCTCCACTGAGCAGTAAATCCTGGCATCCTCCTCGCGGATGTAGGACCGGAGCCTCAATTGGTTGAGAGCATCAGAACAGGCAAAGGTGAACCGGTTCAGGTCGGCGTTGTTGATAAAAGCCAGGACAGGAGCTTGGTTTGTCGCCTTGGAGGTTACCCTATTACCCCAATAATTCACCTTATCTACGTTTAGGTTGGTGTTCCAAATACCAGAGATATCTACAGAGGGAAAGCTCCATTTTACTGAAAACAGCGGTGGAACGGCCGGTCGAGGAGATTCAAGGGTTAACGTCAGGATTTGAAGGTTCTCCTCGACCTCATCCTTTTCCCAGGTGGCCGTGAAGCTTTGCAGATCACCATCAATCTCGATTTCATCAGGGTTAAAAGCGATGGGTGTCCAGTGTGACCTGGACAAGGATTCTGTTGCCGGCTCTGGAGGCTTAGAACAATGGATTATGAAGATCATTAGAAGGATATTAATAAAAATAAGTAATTTCCTCATTTTTCTCTCCCGCTTTGCAGTATTTCTATACTTTTTTGGGTGTCTCGATCGTTATGAGAAAATGACTCTCGAGAGTATATCATATTCAGAAGCCATATACTTCCCTGTCCCCGTACCCGCTTCCGCGGGCACATGCCCCAGCGGGGATCCAGTAAAATAAAATTGTCATCCCTGCGGAAGCAGAGACCCAGTAGAATAAAAATCCCCATTACTATTCCCACGCAACATGACATTCTGCAAAACATGTATTAATCTTAACGGTGATACAAATCATAATTATGATAATATCATCACCTAAGGAGGAGCAATCATGTCTTTAATTCATCGTTCACGTTTAAATGCCATCGCCACAAGAGGTAAAAATCTCAATCTCGGATCTTCTTTCCTAACCCTTCTCTTCATCCTCTTTCTTCTTCTTCCTGTCGTTGAAGAATCTCATGTTTTTAGTAAGGAAAAGCCGTCGACTTACTTCCCTCCAAAGGGTACGTGGGAAAAACGCAAACCAGAAGAACTCAACATGGATTCTGTCCTTCTCCAGGAGGCCATCGACTTTGCTCTGGCCAATGAATGGAAAGGATCCAAAGATTTGAAAGCAGCCGTAGAGAGTGCCTTTTCCAGAGAGCCTTTCGACGGCGTCCTGGGGCCGACTAAGGAACGGGGCGGATCTAACGGAATCGTCGTTAAGAACGGGTATATCGTCGCCGAGTGGGGAGATACGAAGAGAGTGGATATGACGTTCAGTGTGACCAAAAGTTATCTTTCTACCACAGCGGGACTCGCTCTAGATAAAGGATTGATATTCGATGTCCATGATCCTGTCAAGGAATACGTCAGGGATGGAAAATTTGATTCCGATCACAACGCGACAATCACCTGGCACCATCTTCTGAATCAAACCTCCGACTGGTCTGGTACCCTTTGGGACAGGCATGACTGGGGAGACCGTCCGCCGATGAGTGTGGAATGGGCCAAGATAAAAAATCGCTCTCTCCATGAACCAGGGACCCATTTCAAATATAATGATGTCCGCGTCAACCTCCTGGCCTACTCACTCCTCCAAGTGTGGCGAAAACCTCTCCCTGTCGTTCTTCGGGAAAAAGTCATGGATCCCATCGGCGCCTCCTCTACCTGGCGGTGGCACGGATACAAGAATTCCTGGGTTTTTGTCGACGGCTTGAAGATGCAGTCTGTCAGCGGCGGCGGCCACTGGGGCGGCGGGATGTTCATCAGCACCCGAGATCAGGCCCGCTTCGGCCTTCTCTTCCTGAATAAAGGAAACTGGAATGGTCGACGGTTGATTTCAGAGAACTGGATTAAGATGTTGAGAGTTCCGACACCCGCCAACCTTACTTATGGCTATATGTGGTGGCTCAACACTGGCCAGAAATCCATTCCGAGCGCTCCAGAGTCGGTGTTCTATGCCGCAGGCTTCGGGGGAAATTACATCCTGGTGGACGAGGAACATGATCTGGTCATCGTTGTCAGATGGGCCGGGAGCCGTAAGACTCTGGATGGAATCATCCAGCGTGTCCTGGCTTCTCTGAGATAAAATCGTCTTTACCGCGTAATCGGGAACCTAGCAAGATTGTTCCCACGGAAGTGGGAAACCAGTAAGACAAAATCCCTTCCTTATCCCTGCTCGATCAGGAAAACAGAAAAAAATAATTGACAACTCTTTTTCTTTTCTATATGGTGAACAAAAAGGTAAACAGCTGGAGACGCAGGAATGAAGAAACAGTTCCCGATTGCTGTTCGCTCCTTGGTTGAACACCTGATGCGAACAGGAGATTTGTCTTCCACATTCGACCTCCCTCAACGATCTGGAGCTTTAAACGGCAATCGGGCCCATCAAAAAATCCAGAAATCACGACCTCAACCCGATGCCACAGAAATCCCCGTGTCTTATCGCAGGGAAACCGATGAATTTATCCTGAACATCCAAGGCAGAATAGACGGCCTTTATGAACAGGATGGCTTAGTGGCTATCGAGGAAATTAAGTCTACCCCGAGTGACCTGGATGAGTTTATTGAAAGCA
>CAYGBF010000323.1:0-3828 GCA_964348035.1 uncultured Eubacteriales bacterium
CATCGCCGCTGGAGTTGTGGCTTTTTTCCTTTTTTTCCAGCCAGGAGGAGAGGAGCCCGTATCTGAGGAGCTGATCGAGCAGCAGCCTCTTCAGATCTCACCCCAGGAGTCTCAGATGGAGCCGGAAGAGCTGGGAGAGTATGCCCAGGTTGAACTCGATGAGAGTGATGGGATCGTCCGGGATTTAGCCAGAGAGCTGTCCACTCACCCCAAACTAGCTCGCTGGCTGATGAGTGAAGATCTCCTCCACCGGTTCGTCGCGGCTGTGGATAATGTCGCCAACGGCATGAGTCCGCGCCCTCAAATGGATTTTTTCTCGCTGGAGGATGAGTTTAAAGCTATCAAAAGAGGGAAAGACTACATCCTCGACCCGGAAAGTTTCCGTCGGTACGATGCTGTGGCTGACGTTTTTCTCTCTCTCGACACTAGTGAATCGGTGAAGATGTATCGCCAGCTAAAACCCCTTATCCAAAGATCTTATGCGGATCTTGGTTACCCGGGAGAGGATTTCGACCAGACGATTTACAGGGCCATTGTCGAGCTTTTAGAAGTTCCTGTCATCGAAACAGATATCAAGCTGAAAAAAGACGTCGTCACCTATGTTTTGGCAGACCCTAAACTGGAAGACATGAGTGAGGCCCAGAAACATATCATCCGGATGGGGGCTGAAAATGTTCATATCATCCAAGAAAAGCTGAGGGAAATTGCCCAAGCTTTAGGATTTGCTGCTGTCCGTCTTCCGAAGCCAAAAAACTACATTCCAGAATACAAACCTTAATCTCCCGGAATCGGTGAGAAAAGAACGAGTATCCTATTCAAGCTTTTTTTACGCTCTAATACCCAGGGATTCTTTTCCCTGATTCCCTTCGAGCCAGGGGCATTAAACCGAGGAAAACTCACCAGATTATCAGTGTGATGGAGGTTTCAGAGCATAGACCCAACCGTCGGCTTAAAAACCTGGCTTCAGCCCACGACCTCTCCCTTTCTTTAATCAGAGATTATTTTCAGTTATTCCAAAAACACGGCATTCCTGTTTTCCAAGAGAAGAAAACGAAAAAGGCCACAAGGATCATGATGGTCTCGACCCATGGCTATTGGGGAGATCCTCCTCCGGCGGGAGTTCCTGATACGGGTGGTCAAACCTATTACGTTTTAGAAGTCTCCAAAGCCCTCGCCCAGCAAGGCCGACACATCATCATCTTGGCCAGATGGTTTAAGCCTTACCCTCGGGTGGAGAACTTTGCCGAGAATCTCTGGCTGATCCGGATCAAAGCAGGAGGAGATGCGTTTATCCGGAAAGAAGACATCTATCCTCTTCTCCCAGAGATGGCCGAGGCTTCGACGGCCGTGTCCTTGCTTTTCGGAGCTAACCTAGTCATGGGCCATTATGCCGACGGAATGGTTGGGGCCGTGGAAGTGGGGGAGCGCCTCAGGATCCCTGTTGTGGTCGTTCCTCACTCCTTGGGAATTCTCAAGGTCAAGAATCTCGGCTTAGATCCTCGTGACCCAGAGGTTTGGCACGATCCTCAGTATAATTTCTGGATTAGAGAGAGTTTAGAATTAACGGCCCTCAAAGGGGCTAACTTCGAGATAGCCAATACCGCAGAAGAACCTAAGGCCTTAGAAGCCACCTATGGTTTGGAGCGCCCTCATCTTATTATGCCAGCCGGTGCAGGCAAAGATTTCTTTGATGCCTTCGATCAAACAGACAAGCCCAAGATATTGTCCCACTTTGGCCTTCAGTCCAAGGAATACCTGATCTATTTTGGACGACTGTCCGAGGCTAAGAACATCCCTGCTATCGTTGCCCTCTTGGGGGAAGCAAGAAAACTCGAACCGGCAGCTTTAAATAAGGTTAAGCTGGTCATTGTGGGGGGGAACCCAGGCCATCCCCATCAAGAAGAGCAGGTCGTCAAACAGCAGATAAACCGCAGGATGGCCGAGTATGGGTTTTCCTCTCAGGATGTGATCTTGCTCTCCAACCAGAAGTGGCCCATCCTTTCGCAGTTGGTTCGTCACAGTTTATTTTACGTGGGCATGCAGTTGTTGGAGCCATTCGGGATGAGCGCTGCCGAAGCCATGGCGGCCGGTGCTCCAGTCATGATTTCTGAGGCAGCCGGAATAACGAACTGGCTTAGACATGGAGAGAATGCCCTGATCATCGATCCTCACGCTCCAGAGGAGGCGGCTAAAATACTCGTCCAAGCAGTCAAAGATGAACACATGACTCGGAGACTCTCCGATCTCGGTCACAGTCTGGCCGAAGAGAAGTTCAGCTGGTCGGGAATAGCCAAACGGCAAGCCGAGGTGATGGACAGTCTTCATCGAGACACAGCTCCGGCAGGCATGAAAGCCGGACAAAAAAACACTGGTGTCTACAGAAAAAGAGAGGACAGAGCCTATCACAGGGCTGTGTTTGTCTGGAGAGGGGATATTCCGGAAATAAAGCCAAAACATAAAAAAGCGGCGATGGGGCTTGTTCCCTACATCCGTGAGGCTGTTATCAGAGAGAAGAAAAAAAAGAGAAGGCTTATCGCCGCCCTCGGCGGAGAATCTGGGGTCGGGAAAAGTGAAGTGGCCGAGTTTTTGCGGTTTGCCCTCCGCCGAGAAAAGATTCAAGCTTGGACTGTTGCCGGCGATGTTTTTTTCAAGCGAATCCCGTCGGAAAATCATCTGGCCCGGCTGAAGGCCTACCAAGCGGGGAAGCTTGACGATTATCTGGGCCCCCAAGAAGTCGATTTAGCCAGACTGGAATCCATACTTCGGCTGGCCAAGCAAAGGGAAAACAGGCAGCTTTTTATTCCCTCCGATTGTCGGCGGCTGCACTCAAAAAGATACGAACACGTTCCGGTCGATCTATCTGGTACCGACGTAATTTTCGTCGATCTGACCTACAGTCTGCTCTTGGAGGGAGCAGATCTGAAGGTGTTTTTCGAATCCGATTATAAGAGGAGGCTGGAGGAAATCAGAAAGAGAAATCTCGGCCGGGATCCCGATCAAGATTTTGCTTTCATCCTGAAGGTCCTGGAGATAGAACACCGGATCATCCAGGATCTGAGGGGAGAGGCCGATCTTATCGTCGCCGACGATTACGAGGTCTCCCTCAATTAAGGGCCGGCCCATGAATCGGGACAAAAAGGCTGAATTTGAATAAGGATAAAAATGTTCTGATTCAAGGTCTGACTCCGTTTTTTACCGTTTTTCAATATTCAAGGCGATAAGTTCTTCCACCTGTCGAATGATTTCTTTGATCGTAGCTTCGACAATTATTTTGCCTTTCTCTCTGCTCGCCAGAGTCGGATCTCCCCAGATCCCTGTCGGGCTGTAGTGACCCCTCCCTTTGGGATCACGCGTTAATCCCCTTCTGTTCGGCCGGGAGTCGAAATCTTTTACGGCTCGGCTCATATCAACGGTTTCCGGTGCAATGTACAGCATCATCGATGTTTCTCCCTCGTCGGCATGAGTTCCACCCTCCTGTTTGAGAATCTCTGCCGGAAGCTTTTTATCCACCTCGAGGATGTCCAAGAAACGAAGGACGATTCCACGGCCTTCGAGCTCGTCTCTGGCCTTTCTCAAAGGATGCAGAGTAGAAACACCGGTGTTGAGGATGTAAAATTTTCTGACACCGTAGCCGCTCATCGACTGACAGATGTCGATGACCACATCCTTGAATGTCTCTTCCCTTAATGAGACGGAGCCAGGATATTCCAAGAAAGCAGGATAATACCCGTACTGGAGAGTGGGCAGGACGGCCACGGCCACTTTTTCGACAACACGCTTTTTGAGGTATTCAGCCATCAGGTAGTCGTTCTTAAGCAGCAGATGGGG
>CAYGBF010000324.1:0-2102 GCA_964348035.1 uncultured Eubacteriales bacterium
GGCAGCCTGTGGACAAAAGAACCATTCCCACGAAAAATTTGAATACTCTGGGATCCGGAAGATATTTGACGCGCAAATAATAGCCCAGTAGCACACCCGGCAGCGTCCCGGAAATAATATTCCAAGCCAACGGCCATACCATTCTTTTCTCACGGATGTAGCGCAGAACTCCTCCCGGTACGCCGACAACATTATACAGTAAGTTGGTTGAAGTTACCGCAGGGCCCGTGAAACCCAATACGCTCATTTGGAAGGGTAATAGGAGAAAAGCCCCTGAGATTCCAGCCATAGATGTAAAAAAGGAGATTAAAAAGGCGACCAGAGGCGGGATGAAGAGCCAGGTCTCAATACCGGACACCGGAAAACTTATTTTTAGTATTTCAATGAAGCTCATGTTTATTCAGCCCGCTTTAGTCTGAGGAGGCGCATTGGATTTGCAGCGCTGAATGGGTCTGATCGAGGTTGAAATGCTTGATCAAGAGGTCGACCAGCCCTTTGAGACGTCATCCGTTGAAAATCGGGGTACCCCTATGTTAAGGGGATCATCACTGACCAGGGCCAGCAAGTTGTCTTCGGAATTGCACAAAGGCCTCTTGTGAATTGCGGACCTGAAAATCTCCACTTTGGGCCAATCTCCTTTTTTGTAACCCTCGGTTAGGATGACATCCAAGTCGGAAAGAAATGACAGCAGTTCTTCCGGTTGGTGATCGCGGTCCACATCTTTGACCATCCCGATCTGATAGGTTGATGAAATAAGGGTCGTTGATGCGCCCGCCTGTTTGTGCCGCCAGCTGTCCTTGCCGGGTCGATCCATTTCAAGACCGTGGACGTCATGTTTAATGGTTCCGACGCGGAAGCCGCGATGTTTCAGTTCGGCAACCAGCTTCTCCAGTAAAGTCGTTTTTCCGGAGCCGGACTTACCGACAAGCGCTTTAAATTACAAGAGAATTTGATCTACCAGTGTCCTCATCTGCTGAATCTTTCATATTTTTCCTCCACTGCGGGCCTATCTTCTATGATCCTTATCGGAGTCCCCAAAAGGATTCGAACCTCTGTCTTCCCGCCCAGAACGCGAAATCCTTCCCCAAAGCCCGCTTATTTTCCAAAGGGACAGAGTGGATACCGGCACTCTCTGCACTTCAGACATAGCCCGCCATGCCCCAACTCCGCGAGCGCGGTACGGCCCACCTGCTCGCCGGCCAGGATGCGGGGCAATACGATATCAAAGACGGTCATCTTAGCGTACATGCCGCAGGCCGGAATACCGATGACCGGGATGGCTTCCGGACCAAGAGGCCCGCCATTGGAACCCGTCCGTTTCTTTTCTGATTTCGAAATATATGCTGTCAAGAACATGGCGCCTGGAAGAACCGGCGATCCATAAGTCAGATCAATTGCACCGAGACTTCTGACGGCAAACCGGGTCACATCATCGGGATCCACCGACATACCACCGGTTGTGATGAGCAAATCCGCGCCGGCATCCATCAGTTCTTTGAGTCTCTGCGCGATATATTCCTCGTCATCGGGGGCGTAATGGATCCCGATGACTTTTCCTCCAAGCGCTTTAATCTTTTCTCTAATGATGGGTGCGAAAGCATCCTCGATTCTGCCGTAATAGACTTCATTTCCCGTAATGACGATACCCGCCTTTGGTTTGCGCAATTCCTTGACTTCAATGATCCCGCCGGCATTTTTCGCGACCCTTACCGCTTCATCCACAATTTTGCGTTTCACCACGAGAGGGATCGCACGGGTCCCGGCCACGACTTTACCCTTATTGACCAGGGTATTATCATGCAGGGTTGCACACATGACATCTCCGAGCAGGTTGAACTCCCGGAGAGCGCTTCGGTTTACCTGCAGGAGTCCGTCCCGGTCGGCGATGAGATTCAATTTGCCTTCTTTAGCCTCCCCCTGAATCCTGACGCCCTCTCCCACCAGAGCATTGGCCATGGCATACACCGCATCGTCCTCGTGCATGTCATTATCGTTCAGGCGCAGCACAAATAGGCGCTCTTTGCCGAGTCTCCGCAGATGGCGGATGTCATCCGGTCTGATAACATAGCCTTTTTTAAAGGCCCGGCCTTTGAACTCGCCCC
>CAYGBF010000325.1:0-18186 GCA_964348035.1 uncultured Eubacteriales bacterium
GCACCCTACCTGATCCATAATAGTAACGGTTATCACGGAAATAAGGATGCTTACATCTGGAGGTGAGTGTTTGACATGTCATTTTTTCTCGTGATATAAAATCTTTTTTTTTAAAAATACAAAACATTCTAAAAAAGAAGCAAGAAGAAGGATATATTCCCTTTAAAACAAGACTTATCATAGACATCCAAATCACTCTCACAGGAGGCTCAGCGTGAAAAAATTATGGACCATGCCATCGGCATCAAGACGAGTTTATCCAGGGGCGTTGGTCACCATTTTGTTCCTGGTATCCTTGATTTATGGGACGACAAGAGCCCTCTCGGCAGAAAAGAGGCCGCTCATGAGGTTCCCTGATATTCATGAAGATACAGTTGTGTTTGTCTACGGCGAGGATATCTGGAAAGTCTCAGTAAAAGGTGGAACTGCCACTCGGCTGACCATGCATGACGGGCAGGAGAGATTCCCGAAGTTTTCTTCGGATGGGGCTCTCATCGCCTTCACCGGTGAGTATGATGGGAATGCCGATGTGTACGTGATGAGCGCCCATGGAGGGAATATCACCCGGGTCACTTATCATCCGGGATATGACGAGGTCGTCGGCTGGCATCCCCTCGAGAATAAGATTCTCTTCCGATCCAACCGTTACAGTTTTAGCCGATTCAACCATCTTTTTCTCATCGCGCCAGACGGAACCGGCCTTGAAAAACTGATTCTTCATGAAGCTACACAAGGCAGCTTCTCTCCCGATGGCCGTCAAATGGCCTTCAATAAGTTATCGAGAGAGATGAGGACTTGGAAGCGGTACACTGGAGGGACAGCTCAAGAGGTCTACCTGTATGACTTCATCACCAACGAGGAGAGCAAACTGACCAACTTCGAGGGGACGGATCGGATTCCGATGTGGATAGAAGAAAAAATCTACTTCAGCTCGGATAGGGATGGTGTGTTAAACATCTATTCTTATGACCCGACAGACGAAAAGATTGAGCAGCTTACCCGCCACGCCGAGTATGATGTCCGGCGTCCCAGTCAAGGGATCAGCAAAATCGTCTATGAACTGGGCGGTACACTTTGGATGCTCGATGTCGGCTCCAAAGAGTCCGAACAAATTCCGGTCGAGATTCGATCCGATGCTCCAGAAGCTCGTCCTCATCTCAAAAAGGTCGACAGGTTCATCCAGGGTTTCGACTGTTCGCCGTCCGGCAAGCGGGCCCTGGTAGTTGCCAGAGGGGAGGCGTTCACAGTCCCTAAAAAGCATGGCCCCACCCGAAACCTGACCAATAATCCAGGGGCGAGGGACAAAGACGCTGCCTGGTCTCCTGATGGGAAAAAGATCGCCTATTTTTCGGATAAAAGCGGCGAGTATGAGATTTACATCGTGGATTCGCTGGGGAAAACAGAAGCCGTTCGTCTGACCCAGCACGAGAACGGTTACCGGCACACCCTCCGCTGGTCACCGGACAGCCAAAAAATCGCCTTTGCCGATCAGACCCTCCGCTGCTACTACCTAGATTTAAGGACGAAGAAAATCACCGAGGTGGATAAGGCTGAATACGAGAATGTGGATGTATCGCTGGATTTAAAGCCGATTTTCGACTTTGACTGGTCACCAGACAGCCGATTTCTTGCTTATTCTAAGATGGATAAGGACCTGGTCTACAAAGTCTACATCTATTCTTTGGAAACAGAGGAAACCCGTTGTGTGAGCCAGGGCCTCTTCAATGATTTCGGGCCGGTCTTCTCCCCGGATGGGAAACACCTGTTCTTCATCTCGAACCGCCGGTTCAACCCCACCTTCTGTGATTTTGAATGGGAGATGGTCTATAAAAAAGTGGCTGGCATCTACTGTCTGACATTGAGCAAAGACGGGAAGCCACTTTTTCCTCTGAGGAGTGATGAAGAGGGAATCGAGACAGAGAAGGAAGGAGAAAAAAAGGAAAAAGCAGAACAAGGGGCCGCTCCAAAGATCATCATCGATTTTGAAGGCCTAGCCGAGAGGATCGAAGCCTTACCCCTTCCCCGCGGTAATTACCGAAGCCTGATGGTCAATGCCTCTTCAATCTTCTATTTGAACGCCGACAAGGGGGACTTCAACAGGTTCGAGTTCCGCTCGTTGGGGCCGCGCACCCTACATGCCTTCTCTTTTGAGGACCAGAAGGAAAGGACTGTGATCGAGGAGATCGACGGCTATAAGCTGTCCGCAGACGGCTCCCATCTTGTCTACAAAAAGGGAAATACGATCGGGATTATCGAGGCCAAGGCCAAAGATTCCAAGGGTGCTCCTCTCAACCTCTCAAGCTTAAAGATGTGGCTCGATCCTGCGGCCGAGTGGAAGCAGATATTCAACGAAGCCTGGCGCATGGAACGGGACTTTTATTACGAACCCGGAATGCACGGCTTGGATTGGGTGGCCATGAAACACAAATACGGACGCCTCATCGATTATGCATCCTGCCGTCAGGATATTCGGTATATCGTTGGTGAGTTGATCGGAGAACTCAATACCTCCCACACCTACGTGTACGGGGGAGATCCTCTCAGAAGGCCGGAGCGGGTCAATGTCGGGCTCCTGGGAGCCGACTGGGAGATTGATAAGGCCAACAATCGGTACCGTTTCAAGAAGATCTACCGAGTTCCTGATTGGTCCCGGGAAATCCTCCCTCCTCTTGTCAAACCCGGAATCGAGGTCAAGGAAGGAGATTATTTGCTGCGGGTTAACGGTGAAGAAGTCACAGCGGATAGAAACATCTACAGTTATTTCCTTGATCTGGCCGGAAAACAGGTGACAATCCTCGTCAACGACAGCCCGACCCTTGCTGGAGCCCAAGAAGTCCTGATCAAGCCTCTGGGCAGCGAGCGAGCCCTCAGGTATCATGATTGGGTCGAACACAACAGGAGGGTCGTCGCAGAGGCCTCAAACGGGCAGATCGGTTACCTCCACCTTCCGGATACCTATGTCGGGTCTGCCCTGGAATTTCCGAAGTACTTCTACGCCCAGTTGAGGAAAAAAGGACTGATCATCGACGGGCGCTTCAACGGCGGCGGTCTGGATCCGGATATCTTCCTTCAGCGGTTGAGGAAGCCTGTCCTTGCCTACTGGACGCGGCGCTACTCCCTTGATCAGACGACTCCTGCTGTCGTCACCACGGCCCACATGGTCTGCTTGACCAACCGACAGGCTGGCTCAGGAGGAGATATGCTGCCTTGGGAATTCCAGATCATGGGTATGGGCCCTGTGATCGGAACCCGCACCTGGGGAGGCCTGGTGGGAGTGTCTATGTCCATCCCGCTTATCGATGGAGGAATCTTGACAGCGCCCGATTATCGAATCTACGACACGAAAGGGAATTGGGTGGTCGAGAATGTCGGGGTCAAACCTGATATCGTCGTCGATCTCCGTTCAGAAGAAGTCGCCCGGGATTATGATGCCCAACTGATGAAGGGCATCGAGGTCTTGTTGAAAAGAATCAAAGAAAACCCCAGACCATGGCCGAAGCATGAA
The DNA here is from genome assembly GCA_964348035.1 of uncultured Eubacteriales bacterium. Lineage (GTDB taxonomy): Bacteria > Acidobacteriota > Aminicenantia > Aminicenantales > Aminicenantaceae > CAYFXE01. The sequence continues at coordinate 3,506 of CAYGBF010000325.1, forward strand.
TCCTTCCCTATGCAGAAGAAGAAATAACCAGATAGATCCTCATAATAGATCGTAAAGCTAAGATACTTACCGGGACACTCATCAGGAAATTCTGATGAGCGCTTGGCGTTAACCAGCGTCGAGAAGACATGAAAATTGTCGTTTTGTATGGTATGATCTGAGCCTAAAATGGCATACAGAGTGATCATCGCTGACCCGGGGCAATCGGTAAAAAAAGCTGTGAGGATGGCCCTGCCAGAAAACGAGTTCGAGGTCTTTCCTTTTCATGATGTGCGTGAGATCTTCGAACAACTCAACGAGATCAATCCAGATATTATTATGCTCAGTCTTTCCCTACCTCTGAAGAATATCGGCCAGTTGCACGAGCAGCTTCAAAGCCAGCGAAAATCCCGGAAAGTGTCTCTAGTTCTGATTAAAGGCCTTTTTGAGGCCTTCGATGAGGAAAAAATATCAGAGCTGGAATCAGATCTCATCCTCCGAATCCCGTTTGATTCAAGAACATTGGCCGAGGGCGTGCGATCCCTAATCGAGAAGAGAAACGATCCCCAAACCCTGCCCGAGGAGCCCTTCCTGGATGGCTGGGCCGATCAGGGAGGATCAGATAACCAGGAAGAAAGGATCAGAACTCTAGCCAGGGAAGAGGCATCCGAGGTAGAGAAAAAAATCAAAAACCATCTCATCCCTGAATTAAAGGCTTGGCTCGAACAGGAACTGGAAGAAATCAAGAGAAAACTCGGACCTAAAGATTAACAGACGAACTCTCAAGAACTGAACATCCGAGTGGTTCATCCAGATCGTTTTTCTTCTTGAATTACCCGGACCCTATAACCCGTGAGAGCTCAAGAAAGAACACCGCCTCTTTTTTATTAAATTGATGAGAAAATTAAAGCCTTTCTTGGTCAAAAATGAACAGAAGAAAAATCTTCAGTATCTTGGTAAAATAGGGAAAGCTTCGAACGAGACGAGATGACTGGAAGAGGAAAGAACAAGGTATTTTGGAGAGAGTGATGAGAAAGAAACGTATTCTCGACAAGGCGTATGATCCCAGTCCTGTTGAGGAGAAATGGTCTGACTTCTGGATTCAGGAAGGGCTGTTTACACCCCGAGTTCATGCGACGGAGAAAACGTTTTCCATGGTCCTTCCTCCCCCGAATGTCACGGGGAGGCTTCATATGGGACATGCCCTCTGCTTTACTCTCCCAGATATCATCACCCGCTGGCGGCGGATGCAGGGCTACAACACTCTCTGGCTTCCGGGGACGGACCATGCCAGCATCGCTGTCCATAATGTGATAGAGCAAAGTCTGGACGAGAAGGGATTGACGAGAGAGGAGATGGGAAGGGAGAAATTCCTGGAAATGGCCTGGGAATGGAAGAAAAAGTACGGCGGCCTTATCATCCATCAGCTGAAGAAGCTGGGCACCTCGCTGGATTGGACGAGAGAACGGTTCACTCTAGATAAAGGTTTTTCTAAATCTGTCAGACGGGTATTCGTTGACCTCTACCAAGAAGGCCTGATCTACAGGGATTATTACCTCGTCAACCGGTGTCCCCAATGTGGGACAGTGCTCTCGGATATCGAGATAGAGCATAAGGAACGAAAATCCAAGCTTTACTATATCAAGTATCCCTTCTTGGACAGTTCAGGTTTTATCGTGGTGGCCACCACCCGACCGGAGACCATGCTTGGGGATACAGCCGTGGCCGTGCATCCCGAAGATGAGCGGTACCTGAAGTTGCATCGAAAAAAAATCCGCCTTCCTCTGATCGGCCGCATCATCCCGGTTATCACTGACCAGCGGGTGGAGAGAGAATTCGGCACTGGAGCGGTGAAAGTGACGCCGGCCCATGATCCCGTGGATTTTGAACTCGCGAAAATACACGATCTCGAACAGGTCATCGTGATCGACGGCTCAGGGAAGATGACCGAGGAGGCGGGAGAAGAATTTAAGGGATTGGACAGGTTTGAATGTCGAGATAAAGTCCTCTCCAAGCTCGAAGAAGAAGGGCTTCTCCAGAAAACGGAAGACTATGAACATGCTGTCGGCCATTGCTACCGGTGTCAGACGATCATCGAACCCAACCTCTCCTGGCAGTGGTTTGTCAAGATTGAGCCTTTGGCCAAAGAGGCCATCCGGGTTGTGGAAGAAGGACAGATCCAGTTCATCCCTCCCCATTGGGCCAAGACCTACTTCGAGTGGATGTATAATATCCATGATTGGTGTATTTCCAGACAGCTCTGGTGGGGACACAGGATTCCGGCTTGGTACTGTCAGGATTGCGAACAGGTGATCGTGGCCATGGCAGAACCGGAAGCGTGCCCTAAATGCGGAGGAAACCGTCTTATCCAGGAAGAAGATGTCCTCGACACCTGGTTCAGCTCAGCCCTATGGCCTTTTGCCACAATGGGCTGGCCGGAGGAAACCGAAGACTTGAAAACGTTTTATCCGACCGATCTGATGTCCACCGGGTTCGATATCATCTTCTTTTGGGTGGCCCGGATGATCATGATGGGACTTAAGTTTGCGGGTGACATTCCCTTCCGGCACGTGTTCATCAACGGCTTGGTCAGAGATTTCAAGCGCCGTAAGATGAGCAAATCCGAAGGAAATATCATCGACCCGCTCGAGATGATCGAAAAATACGGGACGGATGCTCTGCGCTTTACCCTAGCCGCCATGGCCATCCCGGGTATGGACATCTCCCTTTCCGAAGAGAGGATGGCCGGATACCGAGCCTTTGCCAACAAAATATGGAATGCCTCTCGCTTTGTCTTGATGAACTTTGAAGGAGATCCTCAGGAAGCACGAAAAGATGACATGACCCTAGCCGACAGGTGGATCCGAAGCCGGTTGGCCAAGATCATTCGAGAACTGAACGAGGCTTTGGAGAATTACAAGTTCTATGAGGCTGCCGACAAAATTTATCATTTCATCTGGCATGAGTTCTGTGATTGGTACATCGAACTGGTGAAACCTGCCCTCAAGGAAAAGAACGAAACCAGTCAAGCTGTTCTCGTGGACACCTTGGACCAAATACTCCGGCTTCTCCACCCGTTCATGCCGTTCATCACTGAAGAGATCGGACAGCATCTCCCTTCTGATAAAAAAGCCCTGGCTGTCACTCCCTTTCCTGAGGCCTGTGATGATGATCAGGACGAAGAGGCTGAGTCCGCCATGGCCCTTCTCCAGAAGGCCATCGTGGGGGTTCGCACCATAAGGGCCGAGAACAGGATTTCCCCAAAGAAGAAGATTGACCTGTGGTTGAGGGTGAGTCGAGAAACAGAGAAAGCGCTGATCCGCTCACACCAGGTTTACATTCAGGTGTTATCGAACATCCGGCAGGTTTCCGTCTTGGATGAGTTTCCGGAGGAAGAGAAGATTTTGAAAGGGATGGCGGGGACCTGGGAGATGGCCATTCCCCTCGAGGAGGGCCTGATCGATTTGAAGCAGGAAAAAGAGAGAATAGAGAAGGAGTTATCCAAGATCCATGCGGATATCCAAAAGATAGAGAGAAGACTCCAGAATGCGGATTTTCTGAAGCGGGCCCCTGAAGATGTCATCCGAGAAGCCAAGGAGAGAATGCAGAATCTTCAAGAAAGGAAGAGCAAGATAGAAGCGAACCTCGAACATGTCCTCTCTCTTCTTGGGTAAAAAAACGATTTCCATCGATTAAGGAGGAGTGAGATGCTCTTAGCCGTCGATATAGGAAACACCAGCATCGCCATCGGGATTTTCGACGGAGAGAGATTGGTGAAGCACTGGAACATTCGGTCTGAGAGAGAGAAGACAAGCGACGAGTACGGCATCACACTCCTGAACCTGCTGTCTGTGTCCGGGTTGGAGGCATCCGATATTAACACCGCAATCCTCTCCAGCGTGGTGCCACCACTGACCCCGGTCTTCCAGGAATTAACCCGGAATCTCTTCCAGGTGAAATCGTTTGTCGTCGGCCCAGGACTTAAGACAGGGATGCCAATCCTGTACGAGAGTCCTCTCGAGGTGGGGGCGGATCGGGTCGCTTCGGCCGTGGCCGCCTACGCCAAACATGGGGGCCCGTGTATCGTGGTCGATTTTGGGACAGCGACCACCTTTGATGCTGTCTCGTCTGCAGGCGAGTATCTGGGAGGGGCTATAGCTCCAGGGATGCAGATTGCCGCCGAGGCCCTGTATCGCAAGACAGCGAAGTTGCCTCGGATCGAGATAAGAAAGCCCCACAAAGCCATCGGGCGGACGACCGAGGCCAGCATGCAGTCAGGACTCTATTACGGATACATCGGACTCATCTCCAAGATCATCCAGGAAATGAGGAAGGAGCTGGGAGAGGAGTCGAAGGTCGTTTCCACCGGTGGTTCAGCCGCTTCGATCCATCGCCAAATCCCGGATATAGATGACTTTGAACCCTATCTTGTCCTCGAGGGTCTGAGGATCATACACGGAAGAAATCAGGAGCCACCGAAGAAAAAAACCTAGTCCTCGGCTGTTGAGTCACAGTTGAGCAACCTGAGGGGGTGAGGAAGAAAAGGCTATGGGGCCAGCAAAAAAAACAAGAAGCCTGTATTTCCAGACAATCGCCCGGCATTTTTTCCGGTATCGGGGAGCTCCTTTTTTTCTTTCCTCTAAAGACCTCGATCTCATCGCTCGCTGGGAACGGATGAGGATTCCACTGCGAGCGGTTCTGGAAGGAATGCAGAAAGCCTTCGAGGCTACCTCCGCCCGAAGGCCAAAGAGTAAGGTTTTCTCCCTCGCCTTCTGCCAACATCAAGTCAAGCAGGCCTTCGAACAGCACCAGGAAAGAAAGGTCGGGAAGGAATCCCTTCTTCCTGAAGGACAAGAAAAGAAGAAGAGAGCCGAGACTGAAATCGGGCGGTTCCTCAAAACTATCCCCCCGCGAGTGAATACCTTGCGGGATCTTTATGCCCGGGCTCTGGTCGTGCTTTCCGAGCAAAATCCTGATGAGGAAGAACTGGAACGGATGGATCAAGAGGTGGAGCGCGTACTCATTGAGGAGTCTTCGGATAAGGAGATAGATGAGGCCAAAAAGATAGCTCGGGCAGAGTATGATTCCATGAATGAGGAGGAGTTTGTTTCCACCTGGAAGATGAAACTGGTCAAACACCTCCGGGAAAGGGACAAAATTCCGTACATTTCTCTGTTTTATTACTGAGAAGAACAGTGGTTGATAGGATTCTGGCTGTGTTACAGACGAAAAAAGAAGGGGCAAGTTTCCAGGGGCTGGCCAGAGCCATGCATTGTTCTTCCCGGGAGAAGCATCGGCTGAAAAAATATCTTCAGGACTTGGAAAGCCAGGGGATTGTGATCAAGATCAAACGGAGATATTTTGTCCCGGTCCGGACGAATGTCGTCCGAGGAAAATTCATGGCCTCATCAAGGGGTTTCGGGTTTGTTGGCCCCGGCGATGGCCGGGGGGAGGATATCTTCATTCCCGCCAAGTACACGGGGGGAGCCTTGGACGGAGATTATGTGGAAGTTCTGTTTAAAAAGGAGGGGAAGAAAGGCAAACCGGAAGGACGAATCCTCCGCATCCTTGAGAAGAGCAGGAAGAAAATTATCGGCTTTTACAAAGAAAAGCTGGGCAGGCCGTTTTTTCTTCCGATAGAGACCCCGTTTTCGGAGGAGATTCCGCTCGTTGTTTCTTCTTCTTCCCCTGTTGAAGCGGGGATGATCGTTGAAGCCGAGAGAGAGACGATGCGGCTTACAGATATTCTGGGCTGGCCGGATGAACCGGGCGTGGATACCGAAGCCGTCATCCGACGCTTTGGTTTGCGGGCTGCTTTTTCGAAGGATTCCCTGGAAGAAACTGAAAACATTCCCGCGAAGATTCCCTCCGAGGAAAAGAGAGGGCGCATCGATTACAGAAACTGGACTTCTGTGACCATCGATGGCGAAACTGCCCAGGACTTTGATGATGCCGTGAGTGTGGAGAGACTATCCGGCGGGAATTATAGGCTCGGTGTTCATATCGCTGATGTGTCCTATTATGTACAGCCGGACTCCGCTCTCGATGAGGAAGCTTTCCGGCGAGGCACGAGTGTTTATTTCTCCGATCGGACACTTCCGATGCTCCCCGAAGCGCTCTCCACAGACATCTGTAGCCTGAGACCGCAACGAGAGAGGCTGACCTTATCCGTTGTCCTCGAGATCGATAGGGAAGGCAACGTCCTCAAGAGTGCCTTTCACCCTTCGCTGATCCGGACAAAGGAGCGGTTGACCTATGATTTTGTTCAACAGATTTTCGATGGGGTGCAGACTGATAGGAGTGAGAGGCGTCACCTCGTCCCTGACCTGTTGTTGATGAGAGATTTGTCTCGGATTCTGAACGCGAAGAGAAGGCGGCAGGGAAGTCTGGACTTCGATTTGACTGAGCCCGAGCTTATTTATAGAGAAGGGAACCTCGTCTCCATCGTGCCGTTCGAGCGCCTGGAGGCCCATCGGGTGATCGAAGAATTCATGGTGCTGGCCAACGAAGCCGTAGCTTCCTACCTGGTGCAGAAGAATACTCCTTCTCTCTTCAGAGTCCATCCCCGCCCTGGAAGGAAGGATCTGGAAAGGCTGCGGGAGATACTGGAACCTTTGGGCTTTTTCCTTCCCCCAGTGGAGAAAATTAGATCAAAGGATCTCCAGAGTTTATTGAACCAAGTTGACGGTCATCCGGCGGCGAAGTTTTTAAACCTGCGCGTCCTCAAGAGCCTTAAGCTGGCTCAGTATTCCGATGAGAATCGGGGCCATTACGGACTCGCTAAGCGAATCTACACCCATTTCACCTCTCCGATTCGTCGCTATCCTGATCTGATCGTTCACCGAATACTCAAATCAGTTCTCAGGGGGGAGAAGCTGGAGATCCCACTCTCTGTGGTGGCGGCTGTCTGTTCTGAGAAGGAGCGCCGAGCCGAAGAGGCGGAACGCGAACTCATGGAATGGCGAATTTTTAGACTCCTCAAAGAAAAACTCGGGGAGGAAGTTCAGGGAGTCGTCGTGGATATCAACAGAGCGGGGCTAGTGGTCGATCTCGATGGCTATTTTGTCGAGGGGATGGTTTTTTTCTCGGATTTAAGAGGGGATTATAGATTACTGAGAGGCCAGGGAGAGGCGGTTGAAAGAAGCACAGGAAACCGGATTGGATTAGGGGACAGGGTAAAAGGGATTCTCGCCTCGGTCGATCCTGTTCTGAGGCGGATCTCTTTGACTCTCGCTTCTGGGAGATGATGATGAGCACTTCAGGTTTCGATGCTGTGGTCGACTTTCCTCCCCGGCGAGGGAAAGGAACGATCGAAGCGATGATCCTGTTCGGGAAATCAAAAGAGACAGCCTCCGTTTCTTTCTATGAGCTGACTCTGGCAGATAAGGAACAAGAGTTTTTTGTCAGGATTCAAACGAGGAAGCCGGTGATGCTGTGCTGGGGGGATAGGTTTCGCGTTCGGCAACCCAAGGCCAAGACATTCCTGGGGAAGGGAAGAGTATTAAACCCGCACTCGGAAAAAGTGCGAGGGAAAAAAATCAAGAAGAGAATAGCCTTTCTGCATGGGCTACTCGGAGATGAAAAAGACATGCTAGCAGCTCTTGTCCAAGAAAAAGGGATCAAAGGGCTCAGGGAGAAAGAGGCGGTATTGTTCTCGGGACTGCGTCGGGCGAGACTCCTTTCTCTGAGTAAGAGTTTGGAAGCAAAAGGAGAACTGCGCATCCTGTCCTTTTCTCCCCTTATCCTCATCTCGAAGAAGAGCTTTGACCATCTTTGTCAGAAAATTCTCGCTTTTCTTTCCTCTTTTCACGAGAAGCACCCCGAGGAGCAGGGCGCTCCTGTTGAGAAGATCCGGAAGCGATTCGATACCGATCAAAAAACCCTGGCGTTGGCCTATAGTCGTTTAGCCAAAGAGCATAAGATCAGGCTTCTCGAGAATGCCCTTGCTTTATCGAGTTTTGAACGGGTTATTTCTCCGCAAGAAGAAAAAATCTTACGCCAGATGGAAAAGATGTGCTACATCGGGGAATTCCGGTCTGTCTCCACCGAGGACTTACGCCATAAATTCCATCTTACCCCGGCGAAGCTGAACCTGTTGCTCGACCTGTTGATCGAAAGAAAAAAGATCGTTCAGGGAAAGGAAGGATTTCTGATTCACTCGAAATGGCTGGATGATGTCATTTTTCAGATCCAGGCTTCGGGAAAGAAAGAATTGACTGTCTCTGAGTTTAAAACACTAACCGGTTTGAGCCGCAAGTATGCTATACCTCTGTTAGAGTTGTTGGATCAGATGGGGGTGACTCGAAGGAAGGGACCGAAAAGAGAGGTTTTATAGGGAGGATTTATTTCTTTTTCTTCTTCTTCTTGTCTTCCTTTTTCTTACCTTTCTTATCCAGGGCTGTTTTTAACTTTTCGGCAAAGACACCGAAAGCAGGTTCTTCAGGGACGTAGGTTTTATACTCTTTTTTCTTTTCCTTGGGACCGACCACAGCAGGGACCTCTTCGATTTCCTTCTTCTCCTTCGCTTTAACAGCAATCAGAGCTTCTTGTTCAGATTCTTCCAGTTCGATTCTCTCTTCGATGATTTTACGCTCTGTTTTCCGGCGTCGCACAACCCTCTCGGACTCAGGTCGTGCTTTTGGCTTCTTTTTCTTGTATTCCTTTTCTTTTTTCGGAGGAACGGGTCGCTTCTCAACCACCGGCTCTCTAATCTCTGGGGGCTGAGCCTCTTGGGGCGCCTCCGCTCTGAGAGCAGCCTCTCTTTCTTCCGCGACCTCAGGAGGAACGATGTCTTCAGCGGGTGCTTCGGGAGGAACCTCTTCAACAACTTCCTCAGGAGCAGGTTCAGCAGCTATCTCTGGAGGAACCTCTGCCTCTTTTTCTTCTTCTATCTCGATCTTCTCTTGGTAGTGGTAAAGACCTTTCTTTTTTTCTGATTTGATGAATTCGTCTGTAACCAGGAGGGTTTTTTCGATGTCCTCCTCTGTTGTCCGTTTCAAGACTTCCACAAGATGATAGGCCCTTAGGTAGTGGAGCGAGGGTTTGTCCGTGCCCAGACCGAAGGTCTTATAGACAAGAAACAGGAGTTTTTGGAGGTTGAGATTCCGTCTCTGATCGTAAAGTTCGAAGAGATTATGGAGGGTTTCTCTCTGGAGATGGATAATTTTGTTGGGAAGGGCAAAGGTAAACATATCCTCCCCTGAAGGTTCGAACTTGTCTTTCTTTGAGTCATAGACGATTTTAGGGACAGTGAGTTTTTTCTTTGATTTCTTGACCCAGAAGTGAAAGTGGGTAGGACCCTTCGGTTCAAGAGTCAGGCTGGCTCCTTGGGGGACGTTTTGACTCTCATAAAAATCTTTGAGCCCGATGAAAAAAAGTGAAGAAGGGTAATAGTAAACAGTGTAGACATCCTCGGATTCTGCGTCGGTGAACGTGTACTCTCTCGCCTGGGAGAGGCTTTTATTGATGCTCTTGGGAACCTTCAGTCCTCCGGAAAGGAGTTCCCTCCAGCCCAAGTAGAGCTTGAGAGGAAATTCAGGAACAGATTTTTTCACTGACTCTGGTTCCTGATCGAAGGATGGGAGTTTTGCTTTAGTCCCTGAAAGGGGTAAGTTTTCGAGAAAAGAGTTCAAAGTCTCTTTGAGGATCCATTTTCCCCAGTTTTCAGGAGAGACAAAGACAAATAATTTTTTCCACTTTTTCTCTAGAGTGTAGTTCAGACTGAGACAGTGAAGGGGTAAGAGCTCCTCATCTGTCAGATCAAAGATGAGGGAGACTAATTCCTGCGTCTCAGCCGAGAGTTTTTTTTCGGAGAGGTGTTTTTCGATTTTCTTGATCTTGGTATCTCCGATCTGGATAAGTTTTTCTTTAAGCTGCCAGTTATCGTTCCAGCTCAAGAATTTGGGGGATTTGAGCAGGGCTGATTTGAGATTCTTTTCCAGCCTTTTCAAATCTTTATCAGTCATCGGGAGCTCTTCATGCCTTGGATCTTCATCTTTTTTTAGGATCTGGGGAACGAGGGCCTTTCCATCCTGGTTGCTGGGTAAGAGCACCTGTGTTTTGGTCTTCTTCATGTAGTCGATGTGCTTCCTGAAAACGCCGCCACCAGAATAATCAACCTCGATCATCTCGCAGTTAAAACTGTCATACGGGATTTTATTGACTATGGTCAGGACGATTCCCCCTTTGAAAGGCTGGACTCCCTTGCTGCTTACCATCAGGGGTTCGTCGTATTCTTTGTAGATGAGATCTCCGATTTCATACTGACAGTCGGCATTATAAATCTTGACGGCTTGAGCGAGTTGAGAAGAGGATTTCTTATAGGCCAGTTTTCTCGTGAGTTCTTGAAGAGTCCAAGGTTGGTCAGAACTTGAGAATTCGGATTCGATGAATTCCAGGTCTTTTTTTTCGATGGCTGTCCTTTCTTCCTCTTTAATCATGGCTTTGTTCTTGTTCCCATTAATAATAACATAATAATTTTCTGAACGTGAAGTCTGTTTTCAGCTTGATCGAAGACGACAGATTGGGAAGAATCGATCACATCACCTGTCACCTCTTCTCCTCGATGAGCGGGGAGGCAGTGCATGAAGACAGCATTTTCTTCGGCTCGAGCCATCAACTCCTTGTTGACTTGAAAAGGGGCAAAGAGCGTTGCCCTCTTGTCTTTTTCTTCTTCCTGTCCCATCGAGGCCCAGACATCGGTGTAGATCACATCTGCTCCTTCTGCGGCCTCCTGAGCGTCGTTTGTCAAGGCGATGCGAGCGCCCGTTTCTTGGGCGTCTTCCTCGGCTTGCTGGAGGATTTCCGTTCGGGGCTCGAATCCCTCGGGAGTGGCGACGATCATTTCGTTTCCCGCCTTGGCTGAAGCAAACAGGAGGCTATGACAGACATTGTTGCCGTCGCCGATATAAGCCAGCTTAAGCTGGCTGAGGCTTCCCTTCTTCTCTCTTAGGGTGAAGAAATCGGCCATCGCCTGGCAGGGGTGGAGAAGGTTGGTTAAGGCGTTGATAACGGGAATCCGGCTGGCCTGCGCCAGGTCGCTGGCAATCTGATGGCCGAAAGTCCTGATCATGATGCCATCGACCCATCGTTCCAGGTTTTTTCCTACGTCAGAGGTACTTTCTCTGGATCCCAGCTGAATATCGGAAGGACTGAGGTAGATAGCTTCGCCACCGAGCTCGAGCATTCCTACTTCAAAGGTCATTCGGGTCCGGAGGGACGGTTTTTCGAAGATCATAGCCAAGATTTTTTCTTTCAGCTTACTTCGGAAACGCTGTGGATTTTCTTTGATATCCTGGCTCATGTCCAAGATTTGGTTGAATTCATAAAGACTCAAGTCATGGATAGAGAGAAAATCCTCAAGCATCCCATCCTCCTAGACAACGGCTCTGATTTTTGTCCCCGAGCGGTTGATGAGGGCCGCTTTCAAGGTGTTGGCTGAGGTGATCAGAACTTCAGTCCCGCCGTTCTGGATGAAGTCGATCGCGGCCTTAATTTTTGGTCCCATCGAGCCCGCTGGAAATTGCCCTTCTTCGAGATAGGCATGGGCTTGATCGACGCTTATTATATGAAGAGCCTCTTGATCAGGCTTTCCGTAATTCAGGTAGACCCGGTCCACGTCGGTGAGGATGATGAAAAGATCGACCTTGACCTCGCTGGCGATAAGGCTGGCGGCATAGTCTTTGTCGATAACGGCCTCGACGCCTTGGAAGACGCCGTTTCCGTTGATGATGATTGGAATGCCCCCCCCTCCGGCCGCGATGACTATTTTCCCCGAGCGGACAAGATCGCGGATGACCCTTTTGGGGACGATGTCTATAGGCTTGGGAGAGGGGACGACTTTTCGGTAACCGCGCCCGGCATCTTCGATCATCGTCCATTTCTTCTGCCGGGCAAGCATCTGGGCTCTGTATTTGGTGTAGAACGGACCGATGGGCTTGGTGGGGCTCTCGAAGGCCGGATCCTCCCTGTCCACTACGACTTGGGTAACCAAAGTAGCGACTTCCTTATCTAAAGAACTCCGGCGAAGTTCGTTGATGAGGGCCTTCTCGAGCATAAACCCCATGCTTCCTTCAGTCATGGCATCGCACACTTCCAGAGAGAACGGCGGGATCTTAGTCACGGCCTCTTCCATCTGGATGAGGAGGTTCCCGACCTGAGGACCGTTGCCGTGGATGATGATCAGGTCGAATCCCTTCTTCACCACATGGACCATCAACCGGGCGGCCTTCCGAGCATTTTTCATCTGTTCGGATTGCAGCCCTCTCTGGTTATTCGGGAGGATGGCGTTTCCACCGAAGGCGATCAGAGCAATTTTTCTTTTCATCAGAATTTCTTGAGAACCTCTTGGAGGTCAGGCGAACCGATTTCCTCTAATTCGTAGGCGACCCGGATGATTTTTTTGTTGGTCTGGATGAGCCGGGAGAGGTCGATCGGCGTCGCTCCGACCACCAGCTCACAATTCACCCGATCTATAGTCTGAGTGAGTTCAGCAACCTGTTCTTTTCCGTAACCCATGGCAGGAAGCACTCTGTCCAGGTGAGGAAATTTTTGGAATGTTTTCTTGATGCTGCCCACGGCATAAGGCCGAGGGTCGACCATCCGGGCTGCCCCGTATTTAGTGGCAGCAATAACCCCGGCCCCATAAGGCATTTCCCCGTGGGTCAGGGTTGGTCCATCCTCGACGACCAAAACCTTCTTTCCGGCAATTTCCTTCCCGTCTTCAGCGAAGATGGTGGAGTTGGCGCGAATCACGACGGCCTTGGGATTGTAGTTTTTGATGTTATCCAGCACCTGCCGGACGTTTCCCTTTTCGGCGCTGTCTATCTTGTTGATGACGATGACATCTGCTCTCCGGAAGTTGGTCTCCCCCGGATGATACAGCAATTCATGGCCCGGTCGGTGAGGATCGACGATAACGATCTCGAGGTCTGCCTTGTAGAAAGAAAAATCGTTGTTCCCTCCATCCCAGAGTATGATGTCTGCCTCTTGTTCAGCTTGTTGCAGGATGGCCTCGTAATCCACACCTGAAAAAACGACGATGCCATTCTTGATGTGGGGCTCGTATTCTTCCATCTCTTCGATGGTGCATTCCTGTTCGATCATATCCTCGTAGCTGGCAAAGCGCTGAACCTTCTGTTTGACGAGGTCTCCGTAGGGCATCGGGTGACGGATGACGACGACCCGTCTTCCCTTTTCTTTGAGGAGAAGCGCGATTTTTCGACTCGTCTGGCTCTTGCCACATCCTGTTCTTACGGCGCAGACAGAAATTAAGGGAAGACGACTCTGGATCATCGTCTCTTCCGGACCAAGAAGAGTATAACTGGCTCCTGCCGCCATCACTTCCGAAGCCTTGTGCATGACAAATTCGTGCGAAACATCACTGTAAGAAAAATAGACCTCATCGACGCTGTGCTCTTTGATGAGAGAGGGAAGTTGTTCCTCCGGGAAGATGGGGATACCCTCAGGATAGAGTTTGCCCGAAAGCTCTTGCGGGTATCTCCTGTCCTCGATATCCGGGATCTGAGTGGCCGTGATGGCGACAACCCGATAATCGTCGTTATCCCTGAAGAAGACGTTGAAATTGTGGAAATCCCTTCCGGCTGCACCCATTATAATCACAGTTTTCATAACAGCAACTCCTGTATTCCTTATAAATCCTTCTCGTTTTCTTAACCTCTAGGGGTAAAAAGAAAATAAAGTATAGCAAATTCAGGATTTCCACTCAACATCGATGACGAAGGATAAAAAGGAACATGCGGCTTTTTAAGAGGGTGGGCGGATTATTTTTTTTTCTTCGGTTTTTTTGGAGAGGGGCGAGGTTTCGAAGGATGAAGGATAGGCTTGCGGAGTTTCTGCCAGGCTGGTTTCTGCCGTTTATCGATTCCTCGCGGTGCCATCACATCCTCCTGGACGTGGTTTCAGAGAGAGATAACCTCTGGCTTTAGCGTCTTGGGATCGAGGAGAGCGATCGTGCTCTTTCCTGTCACCCATCCCCCTGTTTCTCCCGGATTTATGAGTAGGGCTATCTGTTCCTGAGAGATTTCTGGACGGTGGGTGTGCCCGAAGATGATGACGTCGTATAACCCTGATTCGGCGTATGATTTCACGGGCGTATCGAGATGAGTGATCAGGATTTTTAGCTCATCCAGAGTGAAGACATAAGGAGCCTCTTTGATGTCTCCTAGAGAACGGAAAACCCTCTTTAGACCCTCCTTTTCTCCATCACAGTTGCCGAAGACAGCTTTCACTGGACAGGAAAGATCCTCCAACGATTTCGCAGAGAAGGGGGCGATGATATCCCCCGCATGAATCACCAACTGACACTCGGCCTGCTGGAAAAGACGGACGGCCTGCCGGATGGAGGGAACATTATCGTGAGAATCTGCCATGATGCCAATCATCAGGATCAATCCTATCATAACTTTTATATTTCTTTTTGGTTCTTATTTCAAGAAATCTAAAAATTGATCTTCAAAACGACTCGATCCATCTCTGCTGCGGTTGACAGTTACCAGGGAAATGATTTATATATATGCTTGTAAATGAGGCGCGTAGCTCAGTGGTAGAGTGCTTCCTTGACGCGGAAGAGGTCGAGGGTTCGATACCCTCCGCGCCTACCATTCCTAAAAGGAGTTCGTATTCAAGAAGAGATGAAATAGCATAACGCAGGTTTTGCCGACCTTTTTGAATACTTATACATT
>CAYGBF010000326.1:0-3122 GCA_964348035.1 uncultured Eubacteriales bacterium
CAGGGCCATGAGCCCCTCCGCCAGAGATTGTTGAACAAGACACCTAAGTACGGGAATGATGATGATCGAGCCGATGTCGTCATGAAGGCCGTTTTCGAAGCTTACTACAAGGCGGTTGATGGAAGGCCGAACACGAAGGGCGGCCATTACCGGATCAACCTTCTTCCGACGACCGTCCATATCTACTTCGGAAAAGTCGTCGGTGCGACAGCCGATGGAAGAAGAGCCGGTGAACCGCTCTCCGAGGGAATTTCCCCTGTCCAGGGAGCGGACCGTCAAGGACCGACGGCCGTGATCAAGTCTGCGGCCAAGATGGATCACCTCCGGACCGGTGGGACTCTCCTCAATCAAAAGTTCACCCCTCAAATCCTGGCAGAAGAAGAGGGGCTAGTGAAACTTTCTCATCTTATTCGTGCCTATTTCAAGCTTGATGGTCATCATATCCAGTTCAACGTTGTCAACGCGGATGTCCTCCGTAAAGCCCAAAAATATCCTGAGAAATACCGAAACCTCATCGTGCGAGTGGCTGGCTACAGTGATTATTTCGTCGATCTAGAAGAAAAGCTCCAGGATGAAATCATCCGGAGGACCGAGCATGGGGCTATCTAAAATAAAGGAGTCAATACATGTTTGATGCCAAGATTTATAAGAAAAGGAGGCGTCGCCTCAAAAGACAGATTAAAGCCGGTGTCATCCTCTTCCTCGGCAACGAGGAGTCTCCGATGAACTACCCCGCCAATCCCTATCATTTCCGGCAGGACAGTTCGTTCCTCTACTTCTTCGGTCTGGACACACCCAGCCTGGCCGGGCTGATCGATGTCGATGAGGACAAAGACATCATCTTTGGTGACGATGTGACTGTCGAAGACATCATTTGGATGGGCGATATGCCGACGTTGAAGAGAAGATCGAGCCGGGTAGGCATCAAGATGAGTGCTCCCTCAGCCGATCTGGAGAAGACGTTGAAAGAGGCCGTAAGCCAGGGGAGGAAGGTTCATTTTCTGCCTCCCTACAGGCCGGAAGCGTCAATGAAGATACAGGGATTACTGGGCATTGATCATAAACTGGCCAAGGAATATGCTTCGATCGAACTGATTAAGGCGGTGGTCAAGCAGAGATCCATCAAGATCCGAGAAGAGGTCGAAGAGATAGAAAAAGCGCGGCAGATTACCTACGAGATGCACACCACCGCGATGAAGCTGTCCCGTCCAGGCTTATATGAAAAGGATATCGTAGGCAGTATGGAGGGTATCGTTGCCTCAGCGGGCTGCCATATAGCTTTCCCGACCATCTTTACCATCAACGGTCAGACTCTCCATAATCATTACCACGGGAATATCCTCAAGAAGGGCCGCCTCATCGTCAATGACTCCGGGGCCGAATCCGAGATGCACTATGCCTCCGATGTGACCAGAACCTTTCCGGTGACCGGGAAATTCACCCAGAGACAAAAAGACATTTACGAGATCGTTCTCAGAACCCAGGATGAATCCATCCGGATGATGAAACCAGGAGTGCGGTTCAGGAATGTTCATATCAGGGCGGCTAGGACTATAGTCTCTGGTCTAAAGGAGCAGGGATTGATGAAAGGTGATGTCAGCGAAGCGGTCAAGGCCGGAGCCCACGCCCTTTTCTTCCCTCACGGTCTGGGACACATGCTGGGATTGGATGTCCATGACATGGAAGATTTTGGCGAGGATTTTGTCGGCTACGATAAGAAGACCAAGAGGAGCAAGCAATTCGGGTTGGCCTATCTCCGTTTTGCTCGAGAACTTCATCCTGGGTATGTGATGACTGTGGAGCCAGGAATATACTTTATTCCAGCCCTGATCGATAAATGGATCGCTGAAAAAAAACATCGTCAGTTTGTCAACTACAGGAAGGTAAATCTGTATCGCGATTTCGGGGGGATCCGGATCGAGGACGATGTCTTGGTGACCAAGGACGGACGGAGGGTGCTGGGTGAACCCGTCCCCAAGACTGTCGAGGACATCGAAGACATCATGGCTTAGACCGAGACGCGAATCTGTTGAAGCCGATGTTTAAGCTTCATCTACCTTGAGGAGTCCTATGCTTTACAAGATCCTGTCCGTTCTCCTGGTTTTCATGATTTTATGTTGTCAGACCAAAGAGGTAGACATTTCCCACGATCATATCCTCAAAATCGGCACCGTCAAACAGGGGTTGAAGTCAGCGAATATCGTGAGTGATTTTTTTGTCAATCTTTTCGCTCAGATGTCCAATCCTCCGCTGATGAAGATAAGCCGGGAAGGAAGCCCCCAGGGCCTGATTGTCAAAGAATTTCATGTTTCCGATGACAAGACCACCTGGACGTTTATCCTGGATGAGAATCTTTTCTGGAGCGACGGGGAGAAAGTGACCGCCCGCGATGCGCTATTTTCCGTAGAATTGTATGCCAGAGAAGTTCCGTTTGCGGCCTGGCTCGGAGAGGCCCTCATCCAGGTTCAGATCTCGGGAAGCAACACTTTTGTTCTTAGCCTCAACAGACCCTATGCTCGGCTGCATTTTGATTTTGCCTCTTACAGCCTTTTACCAGAGCATATCTGGGGCCGGATCGATAAACCTCTGGAATACACGAACCCGGGAGAGAACATCGGATGCGGTCCGTTCACGATCGAGAGTATTGACATCAACGCGGCAAAAATTGCGTTCAAGAGAAATCCTCATTGGCAGGGCAAAAAACCGTTTATCGAGGGCATCGAAGTCCATTTCTACAACAACATGGACGTCCTGTCTTTGGCTTTGGAGAAGGGAGAAGTCGACACCTTCTACAGGTATGCTTCCTCTTATCCTTATGCCAACATCGAACGGCTGAGGGCCACGGAGCGGTTTAATTTCATCGAGGAACCCAACATGGGAATGAAATTTCTGGGATTCAATCTTGACCATAAACCCATGTCCGATGTCAATTTCCGAAAAGCCTTATCCTATGCTCTGGATTACGAGGAGATCATTAAGCTCGATGCTCTCGGGTACGGAGAGGTGCCGCACAGGGGGTTTATCCCCCGATGCATGCGGGGTTACAAAGAAACACCAAAACTTGAATACAACCTGGACAGGGCAAGAAAGATACTCTCCGAGTCAGGATACGAGGATAGTGA
>CAYGBF010000327.1:0-13997 GCA_964348035.1 uncultured Eubacteriales bacterium
AGGCCTCCCCCAGAATTTCAATTTTCTCCCTCCGTAAAGCCGCATGACAACAGCCGTCGTCCCGAGGGCTGTAAAAAAATATCCCGCTTTCATCGGAGATCCCCTGTGGGCCAGGAGGGGGACAAAACTAAAACTGGCGCTCAACCCGACCTCGAAGACAAAGGTCAGCATGTAAATCAGGAAGATTCTCTGCCTCCGGAAAAGCCTCAAGAATCCCGCACCTTTTAACGCCGTCTCTTGTTGTTGAAGTGCGGGTTTGAATTTGATACACATCGCATAGACCAAGGGAATCAGCGTCAGGAACGAGGCGGTGAGAAAAAACAGGAAAAAGCCCTGTTTTTCGATAATCTGCTCACCTAAATAGGGAAGAAAAAGCAGGGGAATCATAAATCCTGTCGAGACGACTCCGATGGCATATGCTCTTCGCTCGGTCGGCACAAGAAAAATAGCAATAAGCAAGGCCGCCAAGATGAAAAAAGAAAAGCCTACTCCGTGGACAATCCTGACCAGGAAGATCGCCCAGTTTAGGCTTTGGATGAAAAAATAGGACACGGTTGTCAAGGTGATGACCAGCAAGCCGAAAAGAAGAATACGGTGGGAATCGAAGCGGCTCAGAATCCAGCCAGCAAAAGGCCGGGAGAGGAAGGCGGCTAGGGAAAAAAGGCCGACCAGAAACCCTATTTTTCGGGGACTCCCCCCAAGGTGGGCAAAAAACAGAGGGAGGAGAGTTAAAACGGCCAAGGAGGAATACGAGAACAAGACCAGAAACTGAATCGAGAGGATTCCTTTGGGTAACTTTTTATGTTCCATGAAGGAACCCAAAATTATCAAATCTGGGAGAGACTTTCAAATGATTTCAGTGATCAGTTGTCTGACAAGAGTGATTAACATTGTTATTCCAGCCTTCGCTGGAATGACGGAGGGGGGCAGGGATGAGGGGTGGGAATGAAAGCGAAAAAACTAAGGGACAGCGACGGTCTCGTAGATGAAGGTTTTGTAGCGATAGAGGACATCTCGAATGATGTCCTCTTTCTGCATCCTCAACAGATCTGAAGGCTGAACGTCCTCCATGAAGGGCGTCTCTGTTTTCTCGAGTTGACTCTCTCTACTCCTCCTTCCTCTGATTTCTAATCTCAGTTTGAGTTCCACGGAGTTTTTGGGGAGGAAGATCTTGTAGTGGAAGCAGTCTAGCCTTGAGCCGGGAAAATTGATCTGGAAATCTATGGACTTTCTTTTATTTTTTTTGATACGAGATTTTATCTTTCGCTTCTTCAGTTCTTCCATCACATTCTCGAAGGCCGGTTCGGCGATGAACTCGCAGAGCTGCTCGAAATCATCGAGGGCTTGACTTTTGCATTTTTCGATAATCTGAAGATCTCCGAAAAAGTCCGCTAGATCTTCTTTCCAATCTGAGTCACTCATTTGCTTTACTCAAGAATAATTTTAAAGTAGTTTACCATACTTTAGTCGATTTATAAAAGTTCCTGCCAGCCCAGCATCCTTAATTCCGGGATACGAGAACAAATGGAGTATGGATAGGCGTAATGAAGGCGAGGCCCTATCCGTTACCCGCTACCTGCCTGCGCAGGCACAAGCTTCGCGGGCACAGGCTCCGCCGCATAGTGGTGGGTGGGGGGTCTTCGGCGTAAACGGATTGGACCTCGCTTTAAGGAGTTCATCCAACAACACCCTAATCAAGGTTTTGGGGATGCTTCCGCCAGCACTCGATCTTCACGTAGATGACCAGAGCCTCCCTGACTGAGCCAAGTCCCGCTCTTGATATAATATTTAATATCCATAGAATATAAAGGCTAAACCTCCGAACAGGAGTTCAATCCTGATGACAGGAAAGAAATATTCCATCTTTCTCATATTATTCTTTTCCCTTAATATTCTTCTCTTAACCCATTCATCTCCGCAGAAGAAGGAAACACTCTTCGAAAAAAAGGAAAATGCTTGGAGAGCGAAGCGGGATGCTGAGATGCGTGGCCCGACAAGCTGGCTCACGATCGCCGGGCTCTTTTGGCTGGATGAGGGAGAAGACAGCTTCGGTTCCGCCTCAACGAATAAAATCAAACTTCCTCCCGCTTCGGCTCCGCCTCGAGCCGGAAAATTCATCTTGAAAAAAGACAAGGTCGCAGTCGTCGCTCATGAGGGAGTGGTCCTCAAAGTCGATGGAAAAGCGATCAAAAAGATAGTGCTCCGCACCGATCAGGCAGGAAAACTGGACAAGATCGAGCTCGGGGATTTAAGGATGTGGGTGATAGAACGCGACAAACGATATGCTGTTCGACTGAGTGATCTCAACCATCCTCCGTATAAGGATTACCAAGGACTCGATTTTTTCCCGCCAACCAAGAAATTTCAGGTCGTAGGGGTTTTTCGTCCTTATGACAAACCGCAGAAGGTCACTGTCCCTACCATGATCGGAACTCAAACCGAGTTGATTTCGGTCGGGGTTGTCGATTTTCGCCTGGAAAGTAGACATCACCGTCTAGTCGCCTTCCGGAGCAACGCTCAAAACACGAAACTCTTCTTTATCTTCAAGGATGAAACAAACGGCCGGGAAACCTACGAAGCCTCAAGGTTCATGACGGTCGATGTCCTGGATAACGGCCGGGTGGATCTTAATTTCAACCGAGCCCACAACCCTCCCTGCGCCTACACGCTTTACGCTACCTGTCCTCTTCCCCCTCCCCAAAACTATCTTACGGTCAGGATCGAAGCCGGAGAGAAAAAGTATCCAGGGAGGCTTCATTAAGATCTACCCGGATAAACCTGATCTTCAATCTTGGTCCATACCACATCGAAGGAAATATCTTGGACCGAAGATCCACTCAAGACAGTGATAGGCCCGTAAGGTCTCCAAGCAGGTTCCAAGTCTCTCCGGAATAAAGCCAACCCTTTTGTCCCACAAGCTGCCGCCAGATGAGTGATCCCTGAATCGTTCCCGAGATAAAAATATGAGAGTGAAAGCAGACCGGCCAACCTCAAAAGAGAGGGTTTGCGAACCCAAGCCCAGTTCTCGGGCAGATCTGGTGGTTCAATCTCCTGTTCGAGTCGTTCTTCCGCTGGACCTGTGACGAGCACACCGCGTAGATTCTCATCCTGGAGTCGCCGAACCACTTCTAAGAAATTGGGTAAAGGCCAGCACTTCTCCTGGCTGCCGCTTCCGGGATGGATGACGATGATCTTCTCGCTCAAGCCCAGTGGCCTCTCACCCGTGAGCCGCCGTCCCTCATTTTTCTGGTGTGAGTTCAAAGGAAGACGAGCACATTCTTCAAAGCCGAGCTCATCAGAACTTCTACGTTCAACCCATTCTTGAGTTTTTCGGAAGAAATACCGGCTTATGATCTCCTGAGTGTGTTCATCGTAGACAAAAAAGCCAGAACTCATTCCTTCCGAAGTCAGTATGGATTCCAAACCGGAAACAGAACTCCTCTCCTTAAACCAGCCTCCGACCCGGTCAAAATCTTGAAGCCGCAGATCTCCCCCTTCTGTGGAGTCGAGAGAACCTGAAAGAAGAGGAGCTATCTGACGAGCCTCCTGCGAAAGACACTCGTCAACAACTCCTGTTTGTTCGAGGAGTTTTCCGTATTCTCTGTGACAGATAAGCGAGATCCAGCTCGATGGGGCGCACTTACGAAGAAGATGTATGGCCGGTAGAGTCACCAGTAGATCGCCCAATCCCCCAAGGCGAAACAACAGGATTTTTTCCATCTCGTAAAAAAATCAAGATAAGAGGCCGGACTCTATCCCTTCGACTCTGTTTGTTTTCCAGAAGAAATATGCACTATTCTTTCTTGATCAGGTCTGCAAATCGGGCCCCGAATTCTCTTCCGCGCCTGAGGTCTTGGTCCTCAGGACTCCCCACGAACTCCAGGCTGTCGACAAGCTCCCATTTGAGCGGTTCGATGATTTTCTTCGTATCCCGCAATGCTCCTCCGCTCCATCCGTAGCTGCCGAAAAAGGCCGCTTTCTTGTTCTGAATGTGTTTGTGAGCCGCCATCTCAAGAACTCCTTTGACCGGCGGAAAGAGAGAAACTTCATAGGTAGAGGCACCGATCATCACTCCTCTTTTTGTCCACAGGGAGGGAAGGATATAGCTGACATGCGTCCTGGCGGCATCGAATATTTCAACGGGAACGCCGGCCTCCGAGATCCCTTGGGCCACCGCATTCATCATGAACTCGGTGCTGCCGTACATCGAACCGTATATGAGCGTGACTTCGGACTCGGTTTTTCCTTTGGCATACTCGGCCCATTTCTGGTAGAGATTGACGATTCGCGTTGCATCCTGCTGCCAGATGAGACCGTGGGAGGGGGCTATGACATCGACGGGGATCTCCTTCAATTTCTCGATCGCCCCCAAGACCCGGGTGCTGAAATTGGCAATGATGTTGACGAAGTAACGGAGGGCTTCCTGTTCATAAAACTCCAGATGCTGACTTTCGTCATCAAAGATAGCCCCCCGGATAGCCCCGTACCCGCCGAAGGCGTCGCAGGAAAACAGGATGTGGTCGGTTGTCTCGTAGGTCATGATCGTCTCAGGCCAGTGGAGAAACGGGGTGGAAAAAAATTTCAACGTCCGCTTTCCTAGAGGCAGCGTATCGCCGTCACTGACAACCTGGACATTCTCAGTGATGGAAAAGAACTCTTCCATCATCTCCTTGGCTTTTTGGGAGCAGAGTATGGTCGTCCTCGGCGATATCCGCCGCAGCGTCCTGAGGAGTCCCGAATGGTCGGGCTCCAGATGATTGACGATGATATAATCTATGCCGGAAATATCCGTCAGCTCGTCGATTTGAGCAAAATACTCATCTCCCTTGAAGGATTTTGTCAGGTCGTTAATGGCTTTTTTCTCATCGTTTATCAGGTAAGAGTTGTAGGAAACGCCCTCCTTTGCGATAGGCCATAAACCCTCGAACAGGTCTGTGGTCCTGTCGTTGACGCCAATCCAGAATACATCGGGCTTTATTTCGATCACAGGCATTTTAGACTCCTTGTTTTGATTAGGCTGTCATTTTAACGGCTGAAGGTTGAATAATCAACTGGGATATTCCTCTGTTTTATCTAACTTTCCCCCAAAATTACCCGGCTGAAATCGCTTTTGATATTCCTTTACCAATCCCCTTGGTTTGTGGTAAAAGAGGGAGAAAATAAAAAAGCCTATGACTGAATACTGAGGTTACGGGTATGACAGCCATGGAAGAAAGCCAAAGAGGACGATGGGGTTCTAAAGTCGCCTTCATCTTCGCGGCAGCCGGTTCTGCCATCGGCTTGGGGAACATCTGGCGCTTCCCGATGGCCGTGGGACAGAACGGAGGGGCAGTATTTGTCCTCGTCTACCTCATCGCCGTTGCACTGATCGGTTTTACGGTTATGCTGGCCGAGCTCTCCATAGGCCGCCGCGGCCAGAAGAATCCCGTAGGTGCCATAGAACACATAAAACCTCGGTCGCCCTGGAAGGTGATCGGGTATCTTGGCATTTTTGGGGCCGTCTGCCTTCTATCTTTTTACTCTGTAGTAGCCGGCTGGGCCGTAGGCTATCTCGTAAAAACGGCCTCTGGTGCCTTTCGGGGTGAAATCACCGGCCAGCTAACGGATAGAGTGTTCACAGAATTCAGCGCTAATCCTTGGCAGGTTCTGTTCTATTTCATCATCATCATCTGCATCACGACCTACGTCATCTCTAAGGGAGTTAAGGGCGGGATAGAAAGATGGACCAAAATCCTGATGCCCATGCTTTTCGTCCTGATCGTCTTTTTAGCGATCCGAGCCCTCACTCTTCCGGGTGCAGAAGCAGGCATTTCTTTCTACCTCAAGCCCGATTTTTCGAAACTCAACGGAACAGTCATTCTGTATGCCCTGGGACAGGCTTTCTTTTCACTGAGCCTCGGAATGGGAACGATGCTTACCTACGGAAGCTATATCCCCAAATCCGACAACCTGGTCTCCTCCGCAGGTTGGGTCTGCTTCTCGGACACACTCATCGCTTTCCTAGCCGGGATCATCATCTTCCCCACTCTCTTCGCTATTCCGGGAATCGAGCCGACGGCAGGAGAGAGTCTGGTTTTTAAAGTCTTTCCTCTGATTTTTTCCAAAATACCTGGAGGTCTAATCTTTGGGGTTCTCTTTTTTCTCCTTCTTACCGTAGCCGCTCTCACGTCCACAATCTCTCTTCTTGAGGTGCCTGTGGCCTACTTTGTCGATGAGCGGAACTGGTCAAGAAAAAAAGCCGCCTGGATCGTTGGATCACTTGCCTTCATCCTGGGGATTCCTTCTGCATTCTCGACTGGAGCAGTTCCGTTCCTGACGAATCTCAACTTCATCGGCAACATGAATTTCGTTTTCGGCAATCTTTGGTTGGCCGTGGGCTCACTCCTGATCTGCCTGTTTGTGGGATTTGTCTGGAAAGTGAAAAATGCAGCCGAGGAAATCTACTCGGGCAATCCTCGATTCAAACTCAGACCTCTCTGGTCCTTTTCGGTAAAATTTCTGACACCGATAGTGATCATCTTGATCCTCATCTTTATAAAGGACATGGTTTCTTGATAAGGAAAACCACTTATGAAAAAACGCACAGCTATTCTTCTATTTTTATGCTTTATAATTAGCTTCACTCCGCTTAGAACGGCCGAGATCAAAGGCCGGGTGACCTCCCTTCCCTCAAACAAACCTTACTCCCATGGAGCCGTCCTTCTCACGCCTCTACCGGTTGGGTCAGAAGGGTATACAAAAGCCGCGATCGACAAGGATGGACGTTTTTCATACCAGGATCTCAAACCCGGAGAATACGAGGTCAAGCTGGACCTCTACAGTGTTACTCCAGAAGGAGGAAGAGCGGAAATCGAAATCATTGCCGAAGATCAAACATTCGAACTCACTCTCCCCGTTTCGCTCACCTTCCTGGATAAGGCCCTGGTTTTCACCAAGGAAATGAGTGATTTCATCTGGTTTCCACTGATGGTCGGGTTTCTCCTGCTCATCGGAGTCCTGCTCACCATCCTCACTCGGCTGATACAAGTCCGAAGATTGATCATGTCCCTGAAGATGGTCCTTCAAGGAGCCCTAGGAAAGGATAAATCCGAGAAGGACGAAGGGGATATATCCCCGTATGCGGCGCTGATGACGGCTTTAGCGGCCACGGTCGGCAACGGAAACCTGGCCGGTGTCGCCACAGCCATCGCCACCGGCGGTCCGGGAGCACCGGTCTGGATGTGGATCGCCGGGTTTTTGGGCATGGCGACCAAATATGCCGAGGGCTTCTTAGGCGTCCGATTCAGAGTTAAAAACCCGCGGGGGGAGATGTCTGGCGGCCCGATGTACTACGCCCGCCACGGCATCAAGAACGAAAAAGTGGCTAAATTCATGGGCATGTTCTTCGCCATCTGCGGCGCCTTCACTTGTCTTTTCGGCACCGGGAACATGGCCCAATCGAATTCGATGGCCCTGGCCTTCAACGATCAGTTCAGCGTGCCTTTTTGGCTCACCGGCTTGGTCATCACGACCATGGTCGGGGCGGTCATCCTGGGCGGGATTAAAAGAATCGGCGGTGTCTCCGAACGTTTGGTTCCGACTATGATCATCCTCTATTTCGGAGGCGCGATCGTCATCATCATGGCTAACATCACCAACCTTCCGGCTGCCTTTTCCGTCATTTTCAATTCTGCCTTCACGGTGAAGGCCGTCGGAGGAGCCATGGTCGGAACCTCGGTCCGGCTGGCCATAAGCGTCGGGGTCCGAAGAGGACTTTTGTCCAATGAATCTGGACTGGGGTCAGCGGCCATCGCCCAGTCAGCCTCAAAATCCTCAGACCCCTCCCGAAATGGTCTGATCGCCATGACGGGAACATTCATCGATACCTTGGTTGTCAACACCTTGACGACCCTGACCATCGTCATCACCGGGATGTACCTCAAGACGGCCGCCTTCGGAGCTCCAGAGGGTCTGACCTCCACGGCCTTGACTGCCGCAGCCTTTGATTCTGTCCTTCCCTACGGCGGTTACATCATCGCTCTCAGTTCCTTTCTGTTCGGTTATTCCACCCTGCTCGGCTGGTGTTATTACGGGGAGAAATGCCTGGAGTACATCTTCGGGATACGGGTCATCTATCCCTACCGAATTGCTTTCATCGCCCTGCTCTTCATCGGCTCCAACATCCAAGGAGCTCACTTGAACATCATCTGGTACATAGGTGACATCGCCAACGCATTCATGGCCTTCCCAAACCTGGTATCCATGATTCTTCTGGCCGGATTGGTGGGCCGAGTCACGACTAAATATTTCTATAAAAAAGAATAAAGAGATCTGGCCTCTCGATGGGAAAAAGAAAAGACCTCCTAGTATTCGCCCTCAAATGTCTCTTCAGTCTAGCGATCATCGCCTTTCTTCTCATCTACAAAACCTCGGTCAAAGAGATCCTGGGAGTCCTGAAGGGAGCTAGCCTCTTTTGGCTAGGTCTCTCCTTCTCGCTCCATGCCATCGGCCTTCTGATAAGCGCCTACCGCTGGCAGATTCTGATCCGAGCCCAAGGTGATTTTGTCCCGCTCGGTTTCCTGACCCAATCCTACCTGGTCGGGACCTTCTTCAACAACTTTCTTCCCACTCGCTTCGGAGGAGATGTGGTCCGCATCTGGGACGGGACAAAGTACTCCCGCTCCCTGCTCAAATCTTCGGCCATCGTCCTCGTCGAACGCTTCACCGGAATTGTCATCCTCTTCTTGTTTGCCCTGGTGGCCTCCCTCTTCCGGCTCGACCTGGCCCAAAAAATCCCGATCATCTGGGTAGCTCTCCTTGTGGGTGTGGTCGGTCTCGTCCTGGTGGGTGTTTTTCTTTCTCCTCTTTTTCACCTCGGGCTTCGGATGATACCCGATAAGATATTCCTCAAAAAAGTCAAGCTCAAGCTCTCAGAATTCAGGCGGGTCATCCTCGTCTACAGGGATAAAAAGGTTTTTCTGTTCCAGGCCTTTTTCTGGGCATTTCTTCTCCAAATCAACGTGATCGTCCACTACTACCTGATCGGGAAGGCCCTCGCGCTCGATATCCCCCTTCTCGATTATTTCATTTTTATACCGATCGTCCTCCTCATCTTGATAATCCCGATCACCATCAGCGGTTTGGGTCTCAGGGAAGGCTCGTACGTCGAAATCTTCAAGTTCTACGGGATTCCGTCTCAAGCGGCAGTGTCTTTCGGTCTCATCGATTGGGCCTTCGGTTTGATCATCGGTGTCGTTGGCGGTATCATCTACGCAGTAAGGAAATGAGGAACGAACCGTTACCTAAAGAACTAAGCATAGCCAGGACAATCTTCACCGGACTCCTAATCATCCTTTTCCTTCCCCCTCTGGCTGTCAGGCAACTACAAGGTCAACAACAGCCAGATTTATCCGAATACCAAAAAAGGCTGACCAAGTTATCCCAGCAGATCAAGGCTCTCCAGACTCAAATCGATAAAGAAGAGAAAAGAACAGCCACCATCCTCTCCCGTCTGGAACGGATCGGGCTCAACAAGAGGCTGATCAGGAAAGAAATCTCTTTCTACAACATCCGGGAGGATCAAGCAAACAGGGAATTGACCTCCTTAAAAGAAAGGATCCCTCCTCTCCAGAAAAAACTCGAGAACGAGAGGCAGTCCATCGAAAAAATCCTGTTAACTCTGTATAAGTTCGGACGGTTTAATGTCCTCCAATTCATGCTCCAGGCCAGAGATTTTAAGAGTGTCATTACGGAAAACAAAAACCTGGGACTCCTGGCTCAGTACCAAGAAAAAATCGTCATGGATTACATGACTACTCTCGACCAACTTCAGTCGGCCCAAGCCGAGCTCGAGTCGAAAAAAGAGGAGATTTCTCAACTCATCCAGAATGCCCAACAGAAACGGAGAGAGCTCGAAGATGAGGAACGGAAGAACAGGAGTTTAATAAATGAAATCGCCCGCAACAGAAAAACACACCTGAAGACACTGGAGGAGTTGAATGAACGGTCCGAACAGCTGCAAGACTTGGTCAAGAAATTGCTCAAGAGGGAAATTTCTCTTCCTTTCGCCCTGGTTCCCCTCTACGAAAAGAAGGGCCAGCTTCCCTGGCCTTTAACCGGGAAAGTCATAACCCTGTTCGGGCTTCAAAAGCATCCCCGTTTTAACACGGTGACCGTCAACAACGGCATCGAGATCGCCGCCAACAAGAAAGACATGATCGTTAAATCCATCCATCCGGGTAAGGTGGTCTACTCAGATCATTTCCAAGGGTACGGCAACCTGATTATTGTCGACCACGGCTTGAATTATTACTCTCTTTACGGGCAGTGCTCAGATTTCATAGTCAAGAAGGGAGACTATGTCCAAGCCGGCCAGCCCATCGCTCTGGTCGGCGATTTCAGTTCCCCCAGAGGTGTCTCGTTGCATCTTGAAATCCGCTTCAAGACAAAGCCACTCGACCCCTTGCGTTGGCTGAAAAGAAGATGATACAATCAAATACGGAGTCATGATCAATAAGAGAGCGAAATTTATCATTTTTTCAGGCCTCGTTCTGGCCTATCTCATCATTTTCCTCGGAACCCATTCTTTCTCAGGTCTTTCTGACGATAAATCCACCGAGAAAGACTTAGAGCTTTTGGGGAAAGTCATAGACCTCATCAAGAATCACTATTTTGAAGAACCAAGACCCTACGAGACGATGGAGGGAGCTTTTAAAACAGTCATCAATTCACTCGACACCCTATCCAGCTATCTGAACCAAGATAACGCAGAAAAGTTCAGGATGCAGAAGGAATCACGCCTGCATGAGGCCGGGATGATTTTGTACAAAAAGGAGTACACGTATTATCCGCAAATCGTCGGCATCCTAAAAGACTCACCAGCCTCAGAGGGGGGATTTCGAGTAGGAGACCTGGTGATCGCCATCGATGACCAGTCAACCCGGATGATGAGCATGCTCGAAGCCAATCTTGAACTCAAGGAAAAAGAAGAAACCGATGTCGAGTTGAGGTTTATCAGAAGAAGCCAAACCCAAGAAGTGACGATCAAAATAAGACGGCTGAGAGAAGCGCCTTTTTCTTATTCGGGCCATAAGGGGATGAGTGGAATCCTCAAAATCCACGATCTTTATCCTGACTGCGTGGCTCAGATCCGAGAAGAGGTCCTTCCCCGACTCAAACCCCAGAAAAAACCACTTGTCCTCGACCTTAGAAACTGCGGCGAGGGCAATATGGATGAGGCTCTTAAGCTGACGAATCTCTTCCTGATGTCTGAGGAAGTGGGCTATCTTGAATCCAGAAAGGGAGACAAGGAGATTCTATCTTGTCCAGAAGTGCCGGAATTGGAAAACCTTCCCCTCGTCATTTGGGTCAATCAAGGCACCATCGGCCCAGCCGAGGCTGTAGCGGCCATCTTGAGGGAATATCGTAAAGCTAAAATTCTCGGCCTGCTGACTCCAGGGCTTGTCGCTAAACGCGATTTCATCGCCCTAGAAGACGGAAGCGCCTTGCTCCTGACTTCGAGCATCTTTGCCTTAAAATCAGGGAAGTCAATATGGGGAACCGGTCTGACACCCGATGTAAAAATACAAGGACAAGACCAGAGTGATGAGACATATCTCAAAGAGACGGTGAAGCTCATTTCTGGTCCGTAGTTTATGGAGAGACGAAACCCTCTCACAGGCAGCTCGATCAAAGAGAATCCCCTTTTCTTTCCCATCATCTTCTTAATCTTGGCTGTGATTTCAGCCTTCTGCCTGGATTTCATCGCCTGGAAAAAGGGAAGCATATCCTATGTCTTCGCGGCATTTCCGACAAAAAAGAAAGTCGTTGTCGAAAAAGAGACTCTTGATAAGATCGCCCATGCCAAATTAATCCAGCAGGGCATTGCTCCTGACTCTATAGACCAATATCAGGATGAAGAAGGTGTTTTTCACTTCCTGATCGACCTCCCGATCGAACAATATAAAACCCTCGAGACTCCACTCGAACAAGAATTTAAAGCTGCCAAGACTTCGGTCTCCAAAAAAGAAGAAGACGAAACCGAAGAGAAAAACTTTTATCTTTGGGAAATTAAAGGGAAGAAAAAACAGAAAATCATCCTCCTGTTTTCCTGTTTGAAAGAAAGGCCACCGACGGAAGAAGCGCCCGTCATCAGGGCCAAAAAAAAAGTGGCCATCATCATCGACGACATGGGCTACAGCCTGGGGGCCATCAGAGAAATCATAGAGATCCAAAAACCGCTCACCGTGGCTATCCTGCCCTTTAGTCCGATGGCTAAGGAAACGGCTCAGATCGCTCACCGGAACGGGTTGGAGGTCATCCTTCATCTTCCCTTAGAAGCCGTGAACAATGATGACGGGAATAACGGGATTGACGGCCTCATCCACTCCCGGATGAATCAGGAAGAGGTGCTGAGTGCTGTGGATGACAGTTTGAGTCGAGTCCCTTATATCAGCGGCGTGAACAATCATATGGGTTCGAAAATCACGACGGACGAGACCTTCATGATTACAATCCTGGAACGCCTGAAACAGAGAGAGCTTTTCTTTATCGACAGCCGGACGACCACAGAATCTGTTGCCTATGATGTGGCCAAAAACTTAGGCGTTCCCACTGCCTACCGCAACATTTTCCTGGATAACGCTATTGATGAAAAAACCATAAAGAAGAAATTGTTGACCCTCTTTAAGCTGGCTCAGAAAAGAGGTCAGGCCGTAGCCATCTGCCATCCCACTCCTCAGACTTTGAAGATTCTGAGAGAAAATCTTCACCTGATCGACGAGTACAACCTGGAGGCTGTCCACGCCTCCCAAATCGTCAAGTAAATAATTGCCATTCCCGCGTCCCATCCTGTCATCGCTGTCCCATCCCGTCATTCCAGCGGAAACTGGAATCCAGTCTCCGCAGGGATGACAAGGAAAAACAAGATCATCCACACAATATCTTGACAGAATCTCCACACTTCCTTAACGTTTAAGCAAGGATTTTATATAAAATTAAGGTTGGGACAGGGTAGCCTCTCTAAAAATTAACATGCTCGACAACTTAAAAATCGCCCTCCGCAGACAAAAAAAGCTGATCACTATCTTCTTTCTCACCATCTTCATTCCCTCCGTGACTCTCAGCATCTTCGGTATCCGCTCGATAAGGAATGAACGGCTCAGGCAGGCTGAGCAGATTGAAAACGAACACCGGCGGGCGGCTGATTTCATAAGGCGACAGGTTGATTCCCGGTTTAAAGACATCGAACCGGCCCTCATAAATCTGGCTCAGGATGAAATCTTCCTTAAAAAGGATTCCCGAGCTATCAGGAATCTCCTCAATAATCGATTCGCAAATAGCCAACTGATAGAGCACGTCTTTTTTGTTTATGAAAACGAAAGCCCGCGATTCCCTCTTTTTCAAACAGCTGCAGATATAAAAGGCAGGCTCCCAACCATCCAACAAACAGAGACGGTGAAAAATAACCTGAAAAAAGCCGAAGAATACGAATTCAAGACTAAAAACTTCCGGAGAGCTATTCGCGCCTACGATGAGCTTATTCTCCAATCTAAAGACAATAACTTTAAGGCTCAGATGCGAAATAATATCGCCCGCTGCTATACAAAACTAAAGGATTATGAACGGGCAATTAAGAACTATTCCATCATTTGCGACATATACCCAGATAGTCGATCTTCCTCCGGCCTGCCCTTGTGTTTGATCGCCAGAGTAGAGATTCTGATTGGCTATCAAAGTCTGGGAGAAACAAGCCATTCTTTAAAAAGCTCTCTGGAATTATTCAGGGATATCCTCCAGCAGACCTGGTATCTAAACGAGAATCAATTCAAAACCTACTCCTCGATGGTCAATGAGGTAGCCAGAGAAGCCATGTCGAAGGCCGAAGGGAATCCTTCAATCCAGGAGGATAGAAAAGAATTAGTCCAACTTGAAGGAATTCATCAGGAAAGGCTCCGGCAGTGGCAGGTCATTAACGATCTAAAAAAAGAGATCATCCCAGAGCTACAAAGAAGAATCCC
>CAYGBF010000328.1:0-3674 GCA_964348035.1 uncultured Eubacteriales bacterium
TATATACTTGGGATCTGAGGTGAGGTTGTAATCGACCGCGTCTCCGGTTATAACCTGAGCCCCGAAGTGTTCGGCATGTTTCCTGAACTTATCCAGCAGCTCCTGGCTGTCGATCGAGATAAACCCCGGGTAATTCTCGAGTGTGTACCCGATAGACAATCTCGATGCTGCTCGTCCCTCGAGAACGATCGTTTTCTTCCCGGCTCTCGAAGCATACAAACCGGCGGCCAATCCTGCTGGCCCACCGCCAACGATGACGATTTCGGTCGAAAGAGTTTTTATTCCAGTCGCTGATTCAGCCATATGTCTCTCCTTTGTTGACATAGCGCATCACGATGACCGCCTCTTCGGCAGCCATCCGAGATGGACTGATCAGATATAGCAAAGGATTGGTTCACTGTCAATCAAACGGGAAATCCCAGTATCCCTCCTGATCAGCTATTTTTATACCACAGACTTTCCACAGTAAGGGCAGTAAACAAAGTCCTCCTCAACAGATCTTCCGCAGTGTGAACATCTGTTTTCTGGATGTTGTCCCCTGATTCTCCTTCCCGTTTCATCAACAACCGAGCCGCAGCGGTCACAGACAAGGAAAAGAGTCCCTTTTTTAACCGGAAAGAGAGGGATGAAGAAGAGGCTCAGATAGTGGTCAGTCCTTTTGAGATAGACAAATCTCTGGCCGCACGATAGACAATCCCGGGGTTGTTTATCAACAAGAACTGTTTTCGGCTGTACTCCTCCGATGAAAAAAAACATCAACTCTTTGGGCTCCTTTTTCTGGAACGAAATGATCTTTTCATCTTTGATGCTTCTTCGTCTTCATCATTTACTATATCCTTCTTCTCGGTGCCTGCCAAATATTTTCTGCGGGATGGGTCGATTCTAAGTTTGCATGCTCCAGGCAAGCTCAAATATAATAAATTCTAAACCAGACCAAGAAACATATTGAGATGATAAATTTAAAGTCAAAGTGCCAAGGCAGCATGGTCGGGAGTGCCCTCGGGGACGCGATCGGCGAACTGGCCTTCCGCTACCGCGAAAAAGAGATCTTGTGTCGCAAAGTGGAGGATTCAAGAGAATTAAACTACACAGACGACACAGCCATGGCTATCGGGCTGGCCGAGTCCATCTCAAAAATGGGTTATTTAGATCAGGATGACCTGGGAGCAAGGTTCAAATCCAATTTTGACCAAGAGCCCTGGCGTGGTTACGGTCCTGGACCGCCGACCATATTCTCGCTGGTCGATCGAAAGAAAATGAGCTGTGTAGAAGCCGCTCGAACGCTTTTTTGGGGCCAGGGCTCCTTCGGGAACGGAGCCGCGATGAGAGTTGCCCCAGTAGGACTCGTGTACCGTGACGATCCAGAACTTTATGAGAGAGCCTGTGAGTCGGCCAGTGTCACCCATGCCCATCCGGTCGGACAGGATGGAGCCGCGGTCCAAGCCAAGGCCGTAGCCTTGGCTGTCTCACTCCACCCGGACGAACCTTTTCCTCGAGAATCATTCCTAACAGAACTCACGGATTTTGCTAAGACTGACGAGATAAGAGATAAAACGATCGAGGTCCAAAAACTACTCGCCGCTGGAGAGATTCCATCTCGGGCCGCTGACACCCTGGGACAATCTGTGGCCGTCCAGGAATCCCTGCCCTTTGCCCTCTTCTCCTTTCTCCGCCATCATGATTCTTACGAGGATTGTCTTTTTTGTGCTATTTTGAACGGTGGAGACAGGGATACCCTCGGGGCCATGGCCTGTGCCGTGGCAGGAGCGTATCTGGGTTTAGAAGCCACCCCTCGAGGTTGGAGGAAAAAACTCGAGAATCATCCTTATGTAATGGATTTAGCCCTCAAGCTATCAGAAATTCAACCGAATCGATAAAAATTTCTTCTATTTTTCCCTTTCGAACAACGAATCTTCCAATCCTGTATTGAGTTTCACCTCTTCGATGGTAAGTTTTAAGAATTCTTCGCCATCCCGGTATTGGACAGAAGAGTGGGCCATGATTAATCCGTTGACTTCTTTGTAATCAGAACTGTACTGTTCAACCTCAACATCTCCCATCTGCCCAGGCACCATAGCTTTGCTTTTGGTAATGAGATAGGTCTGGGAATCGAGGTAGATTGTCGCCTGAAAGCCATCGGGATAGGTCTGTTCTAGAACAAAGTGGTCTCTGCCCTCGACTTGTTCCTTTCCCTTGTAGGTGTAGGTTACACCGTATTTTTGGGGATTAAGCAGGGAATCGATAGGCATCGACTCTCTTTTCCATTCAGCCGCCATTTGTTCGGGCATATCCTCCACAGCTCCCGTTTGGGGGTTTATCATCCAGCCTGTTTCACCATCATAGGCCTGGGTGATGATCATCTCCATGACATCAAAATCGAGACGTCTCTTGTTAGGTTCCTTTTTGTGGAGTGTGATTGAACCACTCAATCCCTGCATCGTCAGCTCCGCCGTTCCCATTATGGTCATATCCTGAACCTTCTTCAAGACCGCTTCGCCGCCCATGGCTTCGATCATCCTGGTCCTCATCTCATCTGCGGTCTGGCTTAAGCTTGGAAGAACTGCTGAACTTAACAAAAAAGCAGTCATCAGCCCGAGTAAAAATATTTTTCTCATAATTTTTCCTCCCTTGCAGCCTTTTTCATAGCTGCTTACTGGCCTTCTAAGGCATTTAACCGATCGCCGGCCTCGGTGTACTCAGGAATCCCTTTATCGGCTTCTTCCCAAAGTTTAAGAAATCTATCATAATACTCAACAGCTTTAGATATTTCTTTTTTTTCTTCGGCGATTTTCCCCAACCTGAAATAGCTCTTAGCGTAAATATCCCCGTCCCTTATTCGATGATAGGTTAAGGCTTGAATCCTCTCGTACTGTTCTTGAGCCTTCCCCAACTCGCCTGCTTTGTAGTAAGCCAAAGCCAAAGAGTCGATAAACAGCGGGTGGTACTCCACCATAAAGTCATACGGAGATCTCAACTGCGAGACAGCTTTCTCGAAATAATCTACGGCCTCCGCATACCTTTTTTTCTCCATTTCGACCATTCCCATCAGATGATGATAAAATCTTATTCTTTTCCGGCTCAGACTCCTCTTGGGTAGCTGCCTGAGTTCGGAAGCTATCTCTGAAACTTCAGCCATGGATTTCATCCCCAGATAGGCCAGCCCTTTGTAGTGCAAAGCCTGCATCTGATTGAATAGACTTTCGATAAGCACGGCTTCTTTAAACATCTCATCGAATTCCTTTAAGGCCATCTCGAATTTTCCTGTTTTTAGGTAGAGGCGACCGAGCATTTCATGGGGCATAGGCTCAGCCTTCAGCTGTTCAATCGCTTCGTTAAGCCGACCCTGGGCAAGATACAAAAGGGCCAAACCACTTCGGCTCGATCCTGTTCCAGCGGTAAATCTGCCGAATTCCTGCTGAGCCTTGACTAAATCTCCCTTCAAAAGATAATTCTCACCTTTCATAAAAACACTATTTATCTCGGCTTTTTGGTTTAACCTCGAAGCCTTTTCCAATTCAGCCAGAGCAAGATCATATTTACTCTGGCAGGTGTACACTAAAGCCAATTTGAAGTGAAGCCCTTCATTATCAGAGTAAGACCCGAAAGCTTCTTCTATTGTTCTCTCGGCAATGTCGTACAAACCTTTAGCCATATAGGCCTCGATAAGATTCCAG
>CAYGBF010000329.1:0-5699 GCA_964348035.1 uncultured Eubacteriales bacterium
TCAACCCCACAAGTTATGGCCTTCGCCCTGGAACGGTATGAAAACGGTATTTTGACTGATGACGATAGGCCGGGAGTTCCATCCGATAACGAGGAGAGATTTTACTGGTTACTCGACAGGATTGTCCGGCGGGAAGGGGTAGGAGATGTTCTGGCCAACGGCACTTATTGGGCGGCCAAAGAAATCGGTAAAGGCGCCGAGGAATATGCTCATAATAATATTAAGAAACATGAACAGATGCCTATTAAACTGTCAATGCTGAATCCCCTTTATTTTCTTATGTACAGCACCGGCGAGAAGATGAACATCCCCCAAATTGAAGGACAGTTCCCCCAAATGCCTTTTCCTACGAGAGAGGAGAGAGAAGAATTCGTGAAGGATTGGATCCAGGTTCCTGATGAAAAGTTCAAGCAATATTTTCTGGATTGGGAACTACGGGGAGAAAACTCATTCCCCTATTACCCTACTGTGGAAATGTGCTGTGATATCGTTGATTGGCAGGAGAGGATGCACTACATCGACGACGCCCTAGGGTTGTGTACCGGCTTATCATCGTTCCCCCTGAAACCCCCGTATCATATACATAATTTTCCGAAATTTATCTCAGCCGGGGCCGGGATCGATATGGATGAAGCCAAACTGACCCAAGCCACCAAGAGATACCGAACTTTGGTGAGAGCCGTCAATATCAGAAGAGGCATGAGGAGAAAAGATGAGAAGCCTCCGGCCAACCACTGGAAAAAGAGATTTCCCGAACTCGAAAAGAAACTCATAGATGAGTATTACAAAATGAAGGGATGGAATAAGCAGGGGATTCCTACCAAAGAATCATTGCACGAATTGGGCCTGGATTATGTGAGCGAAGACTTCATCCAGAGAGGGATCTTGAAGGCTTCGTCGAAAGCAAAAAAGAAATAATGCATGAGGTGGTACCCGTCATGGGCGAGAAAAAAAAGAAAATAGTAAAAGTAATAAAAGTTGATCTTGATAAATGCAACGGCTGCCGGGCCTGTGAGATAGCCTGCTCCGCCTTTCACTCTTCGCCTCAATACAGCAGCAATAATCCAGCCAGAGCTCGTATTCGGGTGATTCATGAACCACTCAGGGATGTTTATGTCCCGATCCGGGCCGGTGATTATACGCCAGCCGAATGTACCGGCAGACATACTTATACGATAAACGAAAAGGAATATGATGAGTGCAGCTTCTGCGGGGTTTCCTGCCCGTCCAGAAACGTTTTTAAAGAGCCCGATTCCGGTCTCCCGTTGAAATGCGATATGTGTGAAAGCGATCCACCTTTGGAAGAGCCGATGTGTGTTCAATGGTGCTTGGCAGATGCCCTGACTTACGAGGAAAGGGAAGAGGAAGTCGAAGAAGAAGAAGAGGAAGAGAAGCGGGAGGAGATGGAGATCGGGTTGGAATCGATGGTCAAAAAATACGGATTGCAGAAAATCATGGATACCATCGCCCGCATGTCACTATCAAAGAAGGAATAAAGCAGACGGAGAAAGAAGAGGATTAGAATGACTAAGGAAACCGTCGCCCCCTCCAAGGATATCATTGAGGTCATAAAAGAGAGCGGTGGAGACGCCTTCAAATTATGCTATCAATGCGGATTATGCGATGCTGTTTGCCCCTGGAACAGGGTTCGACCCTTCAGTATACGCAAGATCGTCCGGCAGGCTACCTTCGGTTTGACCAAGATTGAAGCCGAAGATATGTGGCTGTGCACGACCTGCGGAATATGCCCCCAGCAGTGTCCCAGGGAAGTCAAACAGATAGAATCCGGCGTCTCCCTGCGCAGGATAGCCACGGAATACGGGGTCTTTCCCGCTTCGGCCAAACCGGTTCCAGGCATCAGAGCCAGCCTCGCAGGCGAAGGAAACCCTTTGCAGGCAGACCGAAATAAGAGGGCTGAGTGGGCCGAAGGTCTGTCTGTCAAATCCTTTACCGAGGGTACAGATTTCCTGTATTTTCCCGGCTGTTATCTCTGTTATGACCCAAGGTTAGTGAAGGTCGCCCAAGCCACAGCCAACATCCTCAACTCCGCAGGGATAGATTTTGGGATCTTGGGTTCGAAAGAGAATTGCTGTGGAGAAAGCATCCGCAAGGCGGGCGATGAGGAATTATTCAAACGCTTGGCCAGGGAAAACATCAAAACCTTTATCGAAAACGGAGTGACGAAAATCCTGGTTTCTTCCCCTCACTGCTTTCACACCTTCAAAAACGAGTACCCCGAATTCAAGGTGAATTTTGAGGTAGTCCATATCTCTCAATATCTATTCGAACTTATCCGCGAGGGAAAGCTCGACCTCACCAAGGAGTACAAGAAGAAAGTGACCTATCATGACCCATGTTACCTGGGTCGACACAACGGCATATACGACGAACCCCGGGAAGCCTTAAAGAAAATACCTGGTCTTGAACTGATCGAGATGGCTGATTCACTGGAAGACAGCCTCTGCTGCGGAGGGGGTGGAGGCAGGATTTGGATGGAAACTCCCAAGGGTGAAAGGTTCTCCGACCTCCGAGTGGAGCAGGCTGTCGAGGCTGGGGCTGAGGTGCTGGTGACGACCTGCCCCTACTGCATCACCAATTTTGAGGACAGCCGGTTAGTCCTGAATCACGGTGAATCCATAGAGGTGAAGGATATCATGGAGATTCTCCAGGAAGCGGTATAGAAGATGAAAAAGCAAAAACAACAGGAAATGATTGGCGGATCGGATCTGAAAGACGCTGCCCAAGAGGTCGTCTCCGATCGCTTTTCGGGCGGGGGATGGGGCCGGACTTC
Source organism: uncultured Eubacteriales bacterium (assembly GCA_964348035.1). Taxonomy (GTDB): domain Bacteria; phylum Acidobacteriota; class Aminicenantia; order Aminicenantales; family Aminicenantaceae; genus CAYFXE01. The sequence continues at coordinate 2,792 of CAYGBF010000329.1, forward strand.
AGGACACTTGCCTCGCGAGACGGCGCTGGCCATCACTGTCAACCGTCAGCAACTTATCACCATTCAGTGCACGCCCTCTAAGCTGAATTCCCTTGTCCTCGGATTCCTGTACACAGAGGGAATCATCTCGGACATCGAAGATGTGGCCAGCATGCGGATGTGTGAGGAGGATTCGCTGGCCGAGGTGATGTTGAGCAACCCCGAGTATGAATTGCCGACGCAGCGGACACTCACCTCTGGGTGCGGCGGCGGTGCGACTTTCAAAACTCAGGAAAAGAGGGTTGATTCGGAACTTGTTGTCTCACCAGAGGAAGTGCTATCGCTGATGAGACAGCTTCAAGTGCAGATGGAGCTGTATCAATTTTGTGGCGGCGTGCACGCCTCGGCTCTGGCCGATACCAAGAACCTGCTTGTCGTGGCCGAGGATATCGGACGACATAACACCCTGGATAAGATCCAGGGCGAATGTCTGTTGAGGGGATTATCGACCAGAGATCGACTGCTGTTGAGCACCGGACGCATCTCATCCGAGATGCTGCTCAAGGCGGCCAAGATGAAGGTCCCGGTGGCTGTTTCGCGGCACTCGCCGACGGGGAGTGCTGTTTCGCTGGCCCATGATCTGGGCATTGCCCTGGTCGGCCACGCCCGTGGAAGCAGCTTGTCAGTGTATTCGCACTTGGAGCGCCTGCAAGCCCATCAAACCTGATAAAGAAAGAGAGAAGTGGAAAAAGAACTCGTGGAAAAAGAACGGATCGAACAGCTCTACAAGAGTCTCTCGGTCGGTCATTATGGAGATGTCATGATCGTCGGTGGAGGGATCAGCGGTATTCAGGCCGCTCTCGACCTGGCCACCGCAGGTTTTAAGGTTAACCTGGTCGAGAAATCACCCACCATCGGCGGCAAGATGGCCCAGCTCGATAAGACCTTCCCCACGAATGATTGCTCCATGTGCATCGAGTCTCCCAAGTTCATCGAATGTGACAGGCATCCCAACATAGAAATCCTGACCTACACGGACGTTGACAAGGTAGAAGGGGAAGCGGGAGACTTCACGGTCACTCTGGTAAAAAAGCCCAGATACGTTATCGAGGATAAATGCACTGGCTGTACTGTCTGTGTCGAGTACTGCCCGGTCGAGGTTCCTGATCCCTTTAACCAAGACTTATCGTCGAACAAAGCCATCCATATCTACTTCTCTCAAGCTGTTCCCCTTGTCACCTACATAGATGAAAACTGTCTTTACCTTAAAGACAAGAAATGCACGATCTGTCAGGGGGTCTGCAAGCATGAGGCCATAGATCTCCATCAAGAGGCAGAGAAGGTCGAAGTCAAGGTCGGGGCGATCGTCCTGTCCCCTGGCTACGAGACTTTTGACCCGAAGCTGCGGGGCGACTATGGTTACGGGAAGATGGAAAACGTGGTCACCAGTCTTGACTTCGAACGGCTCCTGTGTGCCACCGGGCCACACGAAGGTGAGATACTGCGCCCTTCGGACAAAAAACATCCTCATAAAATAGCCTGGATCCACTGCGTCGGTTCCAGGGAAGTAATCCCGGGCGGCAACAGCTATTGTTCGGCGGTCTGCTGCTCGTACATCCAGAAGCAGGTGATCCTGGCCAAAGACCATGACGCGGACACGCAGGCGACCATATTCCACAACGATATTCGGTCCTTCGGCAAGGATTTCGAACGCTTCTACCAAAGAGCAGAAAATCTTCCCGGAGTGACATTTATTAGAAGCTACGTATCGATAGGAAAAGAGATCCCGGAAACAAAGAACATAACCATACGATATGCGACGAACGAGGATGGGGTAAAGGAAGAAGAATTCGATCTGGTGGTTTTGGGTGTTGGATTGAATCCTCCGGCGGAGGTGCAAAACCTGGCCGAAACGTTCGGCATCCAGCTCAATCCTCAGGGGTTCTGTAAAACCAATCCCGTCAATCCTATGGAAACCACCCGCCCGGGAATCTATGCCAGCGGAGCCTTCCTGGGCCCGATGGATATCCCCGAGTCGGTCGTCACCGCCAGCGGAGCCGGATCCCTGTGTGGTCATCTCCTCGATTACCGGCGAGGGAAGCTGGCCAGGGACAGGGTCTATCCGCCGGAAAGGGATGTCTCGGAAGAAGAGGCCAGGGTGGGTGTCTTTGTCTGTCACTGCGGCGCCAATATCGGAAGAGTGGTCGATGTTCCTTCAGTCGTGGAATATTCCTCCACTCTAGACAATGTCGTTCACGCCGAAGAAGGACTCTTTGTCTGTTCCACCGATGCGGCCGAGCAAATATCAAACACCATCCGGGAAAAGGGGCTCAATCGCGTGGTTGTGGCTGCCTGCACCCCCAGAACACATGAGCCGCTGTTCAGGGATACGCTTCGGGAAGGGGGAATCAATCAATATTTCTTCGACATGGCCAATATCCGAGAACATTGCTCCTGGGTCCATTCCAAACAAAAGGAGGAAGCCACCCAAAAAGCCAAAGACATCGTCCGGATGTCGGTCGCCCGGAGTGTCTATCTGGAACCCCTGGATGAATTCGACCTGCCCGTCAACAAGACGGGTTTGGTTGTCGGAGGGGGTCTGGCTGGGATGACCAGCGCCCTGGCCATAGCCAACCAGGGATTCGAAGTTCACCTTGTAGAAAAGGAGAAAAACTTAGGAGGGATGGCCCGAAGGATTCATTACACCCTGGATGGATTGGATGTTCAGGCCTACCTAGGCGATCTTATCCACAAGGTTTACGAACATCCTTTAATCCATGTCTCCCATGAGGCGACTATCACCGATGTTTCCGGTTATGTGGGTAATTTCACGACCACATTGAAATCCGAGGGACAGGTCAAAGAGATTCAACATGGGGCAGTCATCCTCGCAACGGGAGCCGACGAGTATAAGCCCACAGAATACCTT